>NZ_JBHZDH010000039.1:39219-52254 GCF_042755925.1 Lysinibacillus sp. NPDC059133
TAAGCTTCCCAGTCTTTCCAATGTGTTGCAATGTTCTTGATTTCCTCAACAGTCGGCTTACTATTTAATGCTAATTGATTTTTTAAGGCATTATGAAGACCCACATCTGCAATAGGAAACGAGGTTGGATCTTGTATGCATTTCATCAGCACATAATCAGCTGTCCATGCACCAACACCCGAATTGACATTAAGAAATTTTTGCTTTCTAAAAAATCTTCCTGTTGAAGCAATTTTTCTTTTGTTAATTGTCCGTTTGTCATGATTTTTGCAATATTTATAATGTACTCAGATTTTCTAGCTGTAAATTGTAAGCTTCTTAAATCGTCCACTTGAATAGCAGCAATTCTTTCAGATGTCGGAAACAGCCAATAGGATTCTCCTTCAAATATTAAGCATTCTCCAAATTGTTCTACAAATCGTCTTTTTAATGTGTATGCGAATGTTAAATTAATTTGTTGTCCAATAATTGCCCATACGAGGGCTTCAAATAAATCTGGCATGCCTATTATTCGTAATCCATAGTATTTTTTAACGAGAGGCTGCAAAATTTTATCTTTTTGAGCCATTTCATAAAAACTGCTCAAATTTTTTTCTAAATCGAACCATTGCCAAATGTACTGTGCAATTTTTTCTAAGGCTCTTTCAGATGGTGCGTGTATTGGAAATTCAACTTTGATACAAGTTGATTGATATCCTATTTTACATAAAATATTTTGTCCATCCACTTGAAGCAATTTATATAAATAGCCGTTTTTTATTTGATGCAGCACCTCTTGCTTAGATCTATTTAAGAATATTAAACACTCCGTATAATTAAATGCTGCAGGTGGATTAATCACAATATAGGTTTCGTTATTGATCCAATTCATGTCCTTAACTCCTCACAAGGTTTCGATATTCACTTGGTGAACAATATTTTAAGTTCCGAAACACTTTATAAAAGTTTGATGGGCTATGAAATCCGGCTTCATAGCAAACCTCAAGATTTGTATAGCTTGTATTTTTTAAAAAATATACGGCTTTATCTATTCTTATTTTTTCTAAATAAGCTCGCGGTGTTTCACCAGTTTCTTGTTTAAATAGGCGTTCAAGATGGAAGGGACTTATTCCCACATAATTAGCAATATCCTGTAATGTTAATCGTTGTTTATACTCATTTATTAAATAGGCTGTTACTTTTTTGATGAGTTGAGTATGCGGAGAGAGTTCCACTTCAGGCTGGCACCTTTTACATGCACGATATCCAGCACTCTCAACTATTTGAATATCATCGTAAAATTCTACATTTATTTTTTTCGGCTTTCTCGATTTACATGAAGGACGGCAATAGATTTTAGTAGTCTTTACAGCTGTAAAAAATAGCCCATCATATGTTTGATCACAGGCCATAATTTTCTCCCACATTTCCTCAAATGAAAGATTGATTTTGTTGTTCACTATTCCATCCCCTTTGCAGCCTATTTCTCATATAAAAACGCCGTATTTTGCTTCTCCAGTAATTGGCTAGCATTCATTTTTAAATAAGCTATTATTTTGTCTGATAGTGCATTGCCGAAGCTAAAACGTTTAACCCCTAGTTCTTTAAGCTTATTAAAATCCGTCAGTTCAGGTAAAGAAAGTAGATTAATGGGTACATCTATATTCAAAGTTATTTCTCTTATCTCCTCATCATCTGTTAATCCTGGAATAAATATGCCACTTGCTCCGCCCTCCACATAAGCCTTTGCTCTATTCATAGTTTCCATAAATGGATTCTGAAGCTGAAAATACGTATCTGTTCTAGCATTAATATAGAAATTTTTATAACCATGATTATCTAACATCGTTCTCATTTCTGCTAGAAGGTTACAATGCTCTTTTAACTTACGTAATCCCTTTTGTTTTTTGAGTGAATCCTCAATATTGATACCTGCAACACCAACATCTGCCGTCCTTAAAACATTTTCTAAAATTGTTTTCTGATGATCATGTCCATATCCCGCCTCAATATCTGCAGAAACAGGTATTTTTACATTGTCTGCAATTGATTTAATAACGGCTAAGTGTCGATCAAAATCAATTAACTCACCATCTGCATACCCAAATGAATTGGCAATCCCCCAGCTTGTTGTACCAATTGCTTTGAAGCCCGCTTTTTCTAAAGTTAACGCAGATAATAAATCCCACGCATTACCTATAAATAATAGCTCTTCAGCTGAATGTAGTTCATTGAATTCCTGAATTTTTAACATCATGATGCCTCCTTGTTGTTTATTAGCCATCATATTATCAGGAAATAGATATTCATTTCGTCCTCATTCTTGCTCTTATGGTCTTTGACAATAATCAAAGGATTCCTAACCGAATTATCTTCTTTTTATCCGTAAAGATCCTAAACATAGAATAAAGTGTGATATATTTACATAATACTCTATTTTTAGAGCACCTTATTTTACCTTTCATCAGCTTAACTAGTAACTGAAGGATAGGGATTAGGATAGGAGAAAAAATACATGATGAAAAATAAAATTATAAAAACCAACCTGTTATTTTATTTTTTTATCGTACTTATATTTACTTTTACACAATTCAGCTTACCATGTCATGCTGCAGAACTATCAGAACCTACTGTATTAGGAAAGCATTATGATGTTTTTCGTGATCCTTCAAAAAAAATTACGATAGAAGATTTATTAAGTAGCACATATGACAATTCATTTGTCGCTAGTAAAAACAATTATTTATTCTTTTGGCATACGGATGATACAATTTGGCTACGATTAGATACCGATAAACTATTAAAGGATAAACAGGAGTCTTACTGGTTAGAGGTAACAGACAAACTAGATAACATTGAAATGTACTTAGTGAAAGAAGATGGTTCCTATCGTGTTCAAAAAAGAGGAATTTCAAATATGGATGATCAAAACATTCATTATCGTTCGAATTTATTCCAAATCGAAGAACCAACCGTCAAAGAAATTTATATAAAATTAGATGGTGAATTACCATTAAATGCAATTTCTTATCTTTTTACAACGGATAGCTTTATCAATAAAATTATTGATTATAAATATTTAACAGGAATTTTTTATGGATTCTTATCTGCTTTATTAATTTACAATTTATTTTTATTCTTTTCGTTAAAAGAAAAGGCCTACTTTTACTATGTTTTGTATATGTTTAGTTTTATCCTCTATCAAGCTACATTGAATTCTTTAGATATTGAATTAGCAAGTCAATATTTGCCTAAATGGTATTTTATAAAATCTTCCGCTATAAGTGGGAATCTTTTACTTTTGTTTATGATTCTATTTTGTAAGGAATTTCTTGAACTAAAAAAATATTTACCTCGATTCCACAAAATCGGAAATTTACTATTATGGATCACTATACTTTCTTTAATTGCTTCATTCATTGTCCCTGATGTTACGATTGCAAACAATTTTACAATTATTTTGGCTGTAGTTGTCTTTATTTCTCTTTGGTTATCAGGAATATTTGTGTTGTTAAAAGGTCAGAAAATGGCTAGATTTTATATGGTAGGTTGGACTGTTCTGCTTGGTTCCATCATTGTACAAGCATTGGCTTTTTTAAGTATAATTCCATTCCATCCAATTATATTTGAAGAAGTTCCTGCAATTGGTGCTATTTTTGAATCTATATTTTTGTCATTAGCATTAGGCGATAAAATTAATATTATTAAAAAAGAGCATCAAGAAATGCAAAAAATGCTAAATGAAACGCTCGAACATAAAGTAAAAGAACGGACACAAGAGCTTGAGAGAGCTAAACTTGAGCTTGAAAAATTAGCAAATACAGATCGACTTACTCAAATTCCAAATCGTGTAAGGTTAGATTTTGTGTTAGAAGAAGCGTTTGAACATGCTCAGCATCATGAGACTATGTTTTCTATTATTCTACTAGATATTGATTATTTTAAAGAAGTCAATGATGAGTTCGGCCATCAAGTAGGAGACTTAGTTTTAATGAACGTAGCAGAGATATTGAAAAATACGATTCGAGAGCAAGATACAGTTGGAAGATGGGGTGGTGAGGAGTTTTTAGTTATTTGCCCTCAAACTACACTAGATGATGCTGTTAAGATTTCTGAAAAACTTCGTCAACAATTAGAAAATTATCAATTCCCTATTGTGCAGCGAAAAACTAGTAGTTTCGGTGTAACTAGCTATATAGATGGCGATACACGAAATACATTATTATCAAGATGTGATTTAGCACTATATCAAGCAAAGGAACGAGGCCGAAACTGTGTTGAATTTTTAATAGATGATGTCAATGACAGGATTTCTTGTACGTAATAGACTACCCATTACGGAGTGGTCTATTTGTTGCGCTATTCAACTAAAGAACTACATTACAGTGAAGAAGAATTCTCACCTCGCACTGAAATTGCTCTAGATGCAAATTGAAGAGTATCTGTAAAGGTGGCAATTTGTGGAAAAATCCAAAATCGTCCTTTGCAAAAATCCCAAACCTGTGTCTTAGTCTAAGCCTCTTCATTGATTGAACATAGCCTATACTATATCAATTGAAGGGAGTTATAAAAATGGTATATCCAATGCGTTTTAATGACGGACGCCGATTTTCCCCAGGTATGAGCCCATTTGGGAGACCCTTTTTTCCAGGTATGAGCCCATTCTTTCCAGTCGGGAGACCTTTTTTCCCGGTTAGCCCATTTTTCCCAGTTAGCCCGTTTTTCCCAGTTGGGAGACCCTTTTTCCCCGGCCCCGGCTTTGGACCTCGTTTCCGTAGATGGTAGGAATTCTTTTTTGAACTACCTACTGAAAAGTAGCTTAAATCCGCATTCATCTCACCACCTATAGAGGTGGAATACTTCTGTACCCGTCGCTACTCTTTCGCTACGAAAACACTTGTACCTGTCGCTACGCTTTCGGTACGAAAAACATTTGCTGAAAGAAATTAAATAGCAACTAGCCCCCGCAATCGTCGAGGGCTTTTTTGCGAGTGAATTTTATGCTCTGTGCAGACTTTATTGCTCGTGGATCTCTGTTTCCCCTCTGTTTTTTACTCTATATTCGCTCGAGTCACTCGCTTTTCGCTCTACTTTCTACTAAATTCGCTCAAGTAGCCTTACTTTTGGACTAAATCCTTCATATCTAACTCTACCAAAAAAACCCTTTTAGCAATACTACTAAAAGGGATTCCAATTATTTCTGCCAATTATTAAGTTCCTTTAACAACTCAGGTAGCTGCAATTTCTTAACATCAATCGGTGGTAACGCCTTGACAAATTCCTTACCGTACGACTTTGTTGAAATGCGGCGGTCTAAAACGATAAAGGCTCCTTTATCCTGTGATGAACGGATTAAACGACCAAAGCCTTGTTTAAAACGCATGATAGCTTCTGGTAGTGATAGCTCATTGAAAGAATTGCGACCTTGTGCGGTAATATGTTTTGCTCGCGCTTTAAATACAGGCTCTTCCGGTGATGAGAACGGCAGGCGTACAACGATAACCGATGCAAGAGCGTCACCTGGAACGTCTACACCCTCCCAGAAGCTGTTTGTTCCAAAAAGAACGGAATGGCTAAACTTTTGGAATGATTTCAGAATTCGCATACGGCTACCACCCGTGACTCCTTGTGCAAAAAGCATATAGTCATCCAGGAGTTCGCTATCTTGAATAAGCTCCACTGTTTTCCGTAGCATGTCCTGAGCGGTAAATAGAACAAAACAACGTCCTTCAGTCATTCGTACGGTACGTGTAATCGCATGGGCGACCGCTTCAATATATTCGTCCTGTGACACATGTTGTATATCAGGCATATCGGTGACAATAAATGCCTTCGCACCTGAATAATAGGATGGTGGAGCTTGCAGCTTTATTACTTGAACGCTATCAGAAATACCGAGTTGGCGCGTCACAAAACGCTCATTACCTGGCACCGTTAAAGTTCCAGAAGTCCATACTATACTTGCCTGCTTACGAAGTGGTGCCAGTACTTTTTCAATGATAGACGTGACATTAACAGGCTTTTTAAAGACATGTAAGCTTCCAGGTACGCTCCGTAAATCAAATTCTAACCATACTGAATTATCATCCTGTGGCGATAGGAAAATTTCCTCCCACTCCGCGATTTTTACTTTTAATTCACGGATCCAATAATGCCATTCCGATAATATATAGAGCTCATTTTTATCTAATTGTTCAATATTATTTTCAAAGGCCATTCCTACTTCTGTCGCAACATCAAGCCACTGCTGTGTGAGCTTACTTACTTGTAGAAGCGGTTCTTTTGCCAGCGATACATCCTCTAAAAATAATGTGCATTTACTACTAGCTTGCTTCCCTTTTATTTGTTGCTGCATTTTTTGTACAGCCCGTTGCATAGTTTCATCGAATGTCCGTTGTAGACGTATAAATTGTGCATCTAGTCGCTGCAAGCTTTGCATAGAAACGCGGTGTTTTTTCTTAGCGGCCTGACTAAATTGCTGGAACAAAGCAGTTTCCTCCATCGTTCCGATTTGACCGAAAATGTACTTCCACTGTGTATAGGAGAAGACAATTTCATCCTGCTGCATGGCTGATTGTATAAATTGATGTGCTTCGTCAATGATCCATCCGTCAATTTTTGTAAAGATCGGTGTTTGACGGACTAAATCACTAAGTACCATTGAATGATTCGTTACAATGCAATCGGCAAATTCACTATTTTTTAACGCTTGCTCATAGAAATCAAAGCTCTTTGAAGGTTTTTCATCAGGCATTTTGCGGATTTTCTCTAAAAATAGCTGTCCGCCCCCAGATACATTAAGCTCGCTTAGTACACCTGTTTCAGTTTTTGTCAGCCAGACAAGAATTTGCAAAATCGTAAATGTATCATCATAAGTTTCATCAGCATAAGCCATACATTGCTCAAAGCGTGCAACGTCAATATAATGCTGCATGCCCTTAAGAACAGCAATATTTACTTTAGTACCAAGGATTTTTTCAATCTTTGGGAGCTCTTCCTCAACAAGCTGTTCCTGCAAGTGTGACGTATATGTGCTAATTGCAATTTTTTTATCGACTGCTCGAGCATACAAAATCGCAGGAAGTAGATAACCTGCTGTTTTACCAATACCTGTTGATGCCTCTATCACGCATTCTCTTTTGTCATTGAGCGCTTGCCAAATAGTGTCCATCATCTCAAATTGCGCTGGTCGTTGCTCAAAATTCGACATAGCTTTTGTCATTAATGCTGTTTTGTCAGCTGCTGTTTGTGGATATGATACAATCTCCGCATGATTTGTATACTTTTTTCGTCCATCACAAATAGCCAAATTACGGTAGTAGGAGACATTCTCATTAACAGTTACATGCTGTCGTTTAATTTGAAGAGCCTCAAAGAAAAGCTGGGATAAATTTGATTTTAATCTGAATGAACGTTTATGCATTTGTTCAAGAGTTAGCTGTGGGAGACTGAGTAGCTCCTTCCAGCAATGTTTAAAGAGCTCAGCCGTTGCACGGGCATCGTCATCCGCTCGGTGTGCATTTGTTAGCTCTATATTTAAATCTGCCGCTAAATCACCTAGCTTAAAGCTGAGTGACATTGGGAATAATATTTTGGCAAGCTCAACCGTGTCCATCTTTTTACCTTGCCATTTTGGTAAACCCGCACGCTTGAACTCTGCTTGTAAAAAAGATAAGTCAAAATCCGCATTATGCGCGACGAATACACAATCAGCAAGCAGTTCATATATGTAGTCGGCATGTGCCTCAAACGGCAAGGCATCCTTTACATCCTCATTCGTAATATGTGTTAAATCCTGAATGAAAGTTGGAATAGCTTTACCTGGATAAATAAACTTCGTATACGTTTGTTCAATTTTCCAATCTTTCATAATAACAATTGCTATTTGAATCATTCGGTCCCCATTTGCCGGTGAATGACCGGTCGTCTCTAAATCAACAATTGCATACTTTTGACTTTCCATCATACATCTCAACTCACAGTTCACATTAGATAGATGAATTTTATCATATATTTGGCTCAGCGGCATCCCTCCGCCTTTCAGATTAAACATAAAAAGAAGCATGTACAATTTGTACACGCTTCCTCTCTACTACATCACTGTTGCTTCTGGCTCATAGGATATCATTTCTTTAATTGCATTACCCTCGCCCATAATGGCTACTGTTGGCTTATGATCTTTTGCCTCTTTGTTATCGACATACACATAAGAAATAATAATCACAATATCTCCACGTTGTACGAGGCGTGCTGCTGCTCCGTTTACACAAATAACGCCTGATCCACGTTCGCCTGCAATAATATACGTTTCAAAACGTGCGCCATTGTTGTTATTGACGATATGCACCTTTTCGTTTGGTAACATCCCTACTGCATCTAAAATATCCTCATCAATTGTAATAGAACCAACATAGTTTAAATCTGCTTGTGTCACTGTAGCACGGTGGATTTTACTGTTCATCATCATTCGTAACATTTTACAATCCTTCTTTCACATTAAAGATACAATTATCAATTAAACGAGTTTTACCAATATAGACAGCTACTGCTATAAGCACTTGCTCCGTCTCAGTAGTTGCGGGTATTAAATCCGGATACGCTAATAGTTCAATATAATCTGTATGGCCATGTGTACGTGCTGCAATATGTGCCTTTGCTTTAGCAAGCGCATTCGCTGCATCACCATTCGCTAAAAAGCTATCACGAGCAAGCTGTAGCGCTTCATTAATGGCGGGTGCCTCAAGACGCTCCGCTTCACTTAAATAGACATTACGAGAGGATTTCGCTAAACCGTCCGCCTCCCGTACAATGGGTACTACTCGCATTTCTAAAGGGAAATTAAAATCGCGTACCATCGTAGCAATAATAGCAACCTGCTGTGCATCTTTTTGTCCAAAATAAGCTCGTGTCGGCTGTGCTAGGTGAAATAATTTTGAAACGACTTGTAAAACGCCATCAAAATGTCCTGGACGGCTCGCCCCACAAAGAATTGTTGCCTGTTCACCCGCATGAATACGAATACCACCATCATGCGGATACATTTCTTCAACACTCGGTGCGAAAACAATATCTACACCGACAGACTCTGCCAAAGCAGTATCCCGTGGCAAATCACGCGGATAGCTTTCAAAGTCTTCGTTTGGTCCAAATTGTGTTGGGTTGACAAAGATACTCATCACAACTAAATCATTTTCGGCACGAGCTGTTTTCGCTAGCGTTAAATGACCCTCATGTAAATACCCCATTGTTGGAACGAGTCCAATTGATTTTTGAGCTTGCTTAGCTGCTTGGATTTCTACGGTTAATGCTTGGATTGTAGTGACGATTTTCATTACTTTACGCCCCCATATAGCTGATCCAATGCTTCCTCTTTCATTGTGAAGAAATGCTTCGGCGCAGGGAATGTACCTGCCTTGACCGCTTCTACGTAACTAGCAATTCCACTGCTTGCTTCTTGGCCCATATTAGCAAACTGTTCCACAAATTTTGGTACATGATGTGAACCGTAGCTTAACATGTCATGATAAACCAAAACTTGCCCATCAGCCTCAACACCAGCTCCAATGCCGATCGTTGGAATAATAAGATTAGCGGATACCATCTCTGTTAGCTGATGCGGAATACATTCTAAGACGACTGCACACGCTCCAGCCTCTTGACATTTTTTTGCATCTTCAATGAGTTTCGTTGCCTGTTCAGCTGTTTTACCCTGAACTTTGTAGCCACCAAGTACTCCCGCTGATTGAGGTAGTAAACCTAAATGAGCTACCACCGGAATGCCAGCTGACGTTAATTTACGAATTGCTGGTAGAACATCGTCTGCACCCTCTAACTTTAGTGCATCTGCTCCTGTTTCCTGCATCATAGATACAGCCGTTTTCAACGTTTCGTGTACATCACCGTGATACGAACCAAATGGCATATCCACAACAACAAACGAATTCTTTGCCCCTCGGCGCACTGCTTTTGCATGGTGAACCATATCGGCTACTGTTACTGGCATTGTAGAATCATAGCCTAGTACTACCATACCTAGTGAATCTCCCACTAGAATCATATCGACGCCTGCTTCCTCGGCAAATTTTGCAGCAGGATAATCATATGCCGTGAGCATAACGATTTTCTCACCTGCTGCCTTCATCTTTAAAAAATCTGAAGTTGTTTTCATCATGTAGTCCCCCTTTTTAAGGGAAGAAAACAGAAAAACCCCTCTGTTCCTAAAATGGACAGAAGGGTAGTGTTTCGTTCGTTATCAAAAATCACCTCTTGTTTTTGAGTAGAGGCCATAACTTAATAATGGGATACGTAATCAAATCTCTTTGAGAGAATTGCCCATTCCATTGAATCAAGTTATATTTTTGAACGCTTGTTTTCTTCCGTCCCTGTCATATAAAGATCAAGGCAGATATTTATTGTAAATAGTTCTTACGTTTTGAAGGTGCCGTTCACAAAAGGATACTGCCCTTCGCACATACTATAACAGATTACCCTAGTAATCTTCAAATATTATTTTCTAATAATTACGATCAATAACTATTACCAAATTCAAACCATTCGTTTCTGAAAGTTTGATTTTCGATAAACTTCAAACACTGTAAATAGGAACAGGGCAAATAAAAATGTGAATAAACCAGACGTTACATTTGTAACTGGTACAAAGACATTCCAAAATGAATTAATTAAAGCGTGGAAAATAATACAAAGAAAAATACTTTTAGTGGAGAGGTAAATAATTGTCAATAAAAAGGATAGTGCTAAAGCTGTTAGAGAAAACCATAGGAAGTTCATGTTCATTTGATTTGATCCAATGACAAACCATAATGGCAAATGCCAAACTGCCCAAATAACGCCTACAATCATTGTACTTGTGAAAGGAGACCATCTTTTTTGTAATGTAGGCTGTAAAAAACCACGCCAGCCAATTTCCTCCAATCCCCCACCAATAATCATGATCGGCAATTCAAGTAACGCCAGATACATTGGATTCTCCATAATCGCTCCACCCCATAGAGTTGGTAAAAAACAAGCCGCAAATGCGAATCCGATTGCAAATAGGTACCAAGAAACAGGAAGCTTAGGATTTTTCACATTAAAAATAAATGATTTGAACTCTTCTTTAGTCGAATATTTCTTTTTCAACCAAATCTCACAAATTGCAGGAGTAATTCCGCCGAGAATAAATAATAGCATTGATATTGCATTGCCAAACTTCAGCAAATTTAGCTGTGTTAATAAGGCTAAACTACCCGATACGAAAAACATATACATTTCTTAAAAAATGTAAACATCTCTACTGTGACACAACTTATATCTTCCGACTTTCGTATTTGTGTCTTCCTTATTCTCCGAGCCTGGTTTCACCGAAGCTACTGCCATTTTGTATGACTCTCCAAAGGCTTAAATTCCGCAGTATCGTTGCGTACACATCCAAGGTTTAGTGTCAGTTAAATTCCTTAGATTGAGTAATTTGCTAAGTTAATGCTTGCGTTCAAATCTCTATCCAACTTTAATCCACAGGAGCAGATAAATAATCTGTCTTTCAGTTTCATATCGGATTTGATTTGTCCACAACAAGAACAAGTTTTTGATGATGGAAACCATTTGTTGGCTTCAACAAATTCAATTCCGTATTTTTGACATTTGTATTGAATTTGCCGTTTGAATTCATATAGCTTTTGTCCGGCTACCGCCTTCGCCAGATGTTTATTTTTCATCATACCTTTTACATGTAAATGTTCCATTACAATACGAGATGGCTTGGTTTTCACAATCTCATTAGAACATTGATGTAAATGATTTGTTCGGATATCGTTAAGTCGCTTATATAAATTACGGATTTCAGTGTTTTGTTTTTGAATATTTTTCATATTCTTTAAAGGTGTTTTATAGATTGGCTTTCGGTTTTTAGTATACTCTTTCGTGTTGGCTTCGAGCTTACGAGCTTGTTTTCGTTGTTCTCGCTTCAACTTTCGCTCTAATCGTTTGACTTCTTTGGCTTTGTTGATGTTCTTTTTGAACTTGCCATCAGAACAAACTGCCAATTTTTCGATCCCTACATCAATCCCTATACTTTCGCCTGTCAAATCATATTGCTCAAATTCTTGCTCATATCCAATGGATAGGAACCAATTTCGTCCGTCAAATGAGATGCGTGGATTCGAATATTTATGACCTTTTTTAAGCTTAGGAAGCGCAATGCAAGTTTTTACATTGCCAATCTTTTCACCTCTAAAACCTTCATTTGTTCGTTTTAAACTTTCGTAATTTACATAAAAGCTAACTTTACTTCTTCGTCTGCTTTTGAACCTTGGCTTTTCAGTCAAGCCTTCGAACCAACGCTTTCTAGCAATATCGGCATCTTTCACCGCCTGTTTCATCACATTGCTTCCGACTTCCTTTAGCCATTTATGCGTTGATGGTTTCAGTTCATTATTGATTTTCTTCCGAACTTCGGCCTCTTTGACTGTACGCTTCTCGTCGTTATAAATACGTTCGCTTTCAGCCAAGAAATAATTGTAAGCCCATCTCACAGTCCCCGCAGACTTCCAAAACAAAACCTCTTGTTCTTTAGTTGGTTTTAGTCTTATTTTTGTCGCCAATATCATTGTTTTTCCACCTCGTCAATCAATCGTTTAACTTTCTTTGGCCGAATAATTTTTTGACTTGGTGTACTGACTCGACAATAGCCAATTACCAACTTTTGTGTGTCTAGTGCATAGCCGAACTGTTTTAATTGTTCAACAGAGTAATATCTCGTACCGCCAGAAGATACATTCTCGCCCTTTGTTTCCATTCTTCTTAGCGTTACAACATTTACACCAGCACGTTTAGCAAATTTCTCAATGGACATTAATTCCATGTGTACCACCTCTCTTTCACTATGATAAAATCACATTACCCTGTTTAGAGAGGTTGTTAACATTTTTATATTTGCTTTGTATATATTTTTCTTGTTCACACGAAGGCGCAACCCTCAATGCAGTCTTTCTCTCACGAGTAGACCTCTTATGCTTTCACATAAGCGCAGACTATATCTTCATCTTATCTTCTGATAAG
>NZ_JBHZDH010000040.1:0-51402 GCF_042755925.1 Lysinibacillus sp. NPDC059133
GGTCTCGGGCCAACAGATGTTTTTTGCGCGAAAGCGAAGCGGCAGCAAAAGGGTTTCATTCTGTGCGAAAGCGTAGTGCAACGAAGCGACAGCAACAGCACCGATGTTGGTCACGAAAGCGTTATCACAGGACGTGATGCTTTTAGCCTTCGTTCCTCTATTGCTAATCCCCAAGGAGTCGCCCAGTCTCCACTCCAATCAACCTATCTACATTATAGACGTTTTAACAAAATCATCCACAACAACTTTTGGTGATGAACCTGATACTTCAACAAAACCCAAAGATTTCCATCGAAAAAACTCTGCAAAATATATTGCAGAGTTAAAAGTATCCTTTTTCTTTCAAACTAATAAACTGATGATCACCGATGATGAGATGGTCTATTAAATCAATGCCAATAATATAACCAGCCTCTATAATCCTTCTCGTCACTTCAATATCCTCATCACTGGGTGTTGGTACGCCACTAGATAGCAATAGGTAAGGCTTTGAAGTAATCTCTACCTTTTCCCCTGCTCCACACCGTGCATGCAACTTTCATCGCACACGGCATTCCATCGTTTGCCTACTATTTCATTTACCTCAATCTACTAAATCTAATTTGCATCCCTATTTTATTGCTTCATTCCCAATTAACAACCTTAGTTTGTTTACTTTCTCAATTTGTTCCTTATTTAATTTGAGAAATTCAAGATATGTTTGGATAGTTTCTGTATTAGTGGTCGCCCCGCACATGCGGCTATCGCATTTTCTGCTGATTTTGTCGGTCTAAATCCAAAACTATATTTATAGAATTTAGCTTCACATATAGGTTCTAACACTTGCAAAATACATTGTTGTGCAATTCTATCCCACATTGATGGAATACCTAATGGTCTAGTTTTCCCATTAGGTTTTGGAATTTCCACACATCTTACTTTTCGAGGATTATAATGTGTAAATCTTTTCTTTACCATTTTAATGAACTCATGCATATCCAGCTTTTCAATATCGTTTATTGTTACTCCATCTACTCCAGCCGTGGCACTTCCGTTGTTTCGTTTAATATTTCGATAGGCTAGTAGGATGTTATTGTCTGAAGTAATGATAGCCATAAGGTTATTAAATTTTTTGGTTATCCTTACTTTTTGCATAAAGTTCATCAAAGGTTTCAGTCATACCATAGTACTCTGCATGTCGTAACCTTGTGTTTTTCAGTCTAGGGATTTTCTTAAAGTTTTCGCTCAAGGTCTATCACGCTCCAATCATGGCTCGTGACCTTTTTTAGTCTTACGAGAATCCTTGAAATGATTGAGTTGAAATAGTTTAGACGAAACGACTTGAGGCTATTGTTCCATTTCCATTACAGAAACTTCATTACTCCTGCCTCTACTCGCACTATCATAAAAGGAAGTTATAGATACATTCCTTTCCTTCCTAACACTTCATCGAGTGTGTACTCTTCATGTTGATAGCTTTCCACGTTCCCTTAACCCTATCAATACTTAACTTAGGTGCTAGCTCTTGCCTGGCGTCCTCTCCATCGCCTGTAACGATGCATGGAGCTTTCGAAACCACCATACTTACTCGCCCACGGAAACGCACTTGAATTTTCATCAAGTCTACTCATTTCTAAATAGTCACACTTACAGACATTTCGTTCGCTAGTTCGTCAGTGTTTTACCACATTCTCACCATATTAAGTTTTAACGACTCCCGACCTATCCGTTACACCAACTACCTCTAGTTAGCTTTCGGTTACCAATTAGATTGGCACTACGGTAACATTCAGCCGACTTCACCGAGCTTCACACCTTATTCTTATACACATTCGAATAACGCATGTCGGAGTATTAGAGTAGGCGTTTCAAGGCGTTACCCTATCATTCCACCTATCGAGTGAAGAGTTCACGACTCTCTTACTTGTCAACTTGACGTTCGGACATCATGCGCAACCTTTTCAGTTACGAACGTGTCGCACGATGATTATGCGCACAAATAATAGAGGCCGCAGATCTTTTTACAGCCTCGCGAAAGTAGGGTGAGAACCCAGCGCCTTGATATATTTCTATATTAGGTTTCCAAGAACTCCCCTCCAAACCGTACGTACTCCTCTCAGAGTATACGGCTTTCCATTTACTTTAATCTAACTTGCCATTATGCAAATCGTGATGGCACGATATACATAATGCCATTGTTTTTCGTCTACGGGCTATCATTTTCTGTTCCCATTTTTTCTTACCTTGTAAATTCTTCAATTTATGAATATGATGCATTTCAAGAGATACACCTGATACACCACACCACTCACATTTTTCGGCAAGTAATCGGTCAATCAGACTTGTTCGCCCTGTATAAATTAGTGTATATTTTCAACTATATCAACTGTTGGCTGTTTAATCGCATCGTTCTTTTCCATTCGTTGCTCTGTAAAGTAAGCAATTTTCGGACCTTCTTTTGTTTCATATCGAATGCCAAATTCCCCATTAATCTTATATTTAGTGATAATTTTGCTAACAGTACTCCTATATTTATTCGCATACGTTTTAATCATGCTGTATTTCATCGTTTGACGGAAAGACTGTAAAACATGTACATTACTTGCTAGGCGATAGTAATTGTAATAGCCTTCTATTTCTGCATTGTACGTACGAATAATTTCAAGGTCGTCATTATGCACTAAATACGGGCGATGAATAGGTTTCCAACCATTATTCGTTCCTATTATTAACGCGTTTAATTGTAAGAGCTTTTGAATATATTTTTCATGTGGAACGAAAAGCTTTGTTTGATAATTGAATTTACGCTTTTTAGTTCCGTTTGGCATTTTCATTCGTTGCCAATCTCTTACGACACGAATATCATACCCAAGAAAACGGGCATTCTTCTTGCTATGAGTAATCAATGTTTTCTCAGCACTTAATTCTAGCCTTAACCGTTCTTTTAAGAACATTGCCAAGTCTTGTTTAATTTGTTCAGCTTCCTTTTTACTACCGATGACGCCAAGTATAAAATCATCTGCATAACGAACATATTTTAGACGTCGGTAATTTGGGTCGAAAAGGTCTTTACTATCATGGCTTTGCAGTTCTTTATAAAGGAATTTTAATTCCTTTAAGCGTTCTTTCTTTTCCACTTCGGATAAGGTCGCCCAATCATGTTTATTCTTACTTTTGCGATGATTAATCTTTGAAGCAAGATTATGATATGTTAAATTGTGTATTCGTTTGTCACCTTTGTTATAGCTTTCAATATATTGCTCCACATAATTATCGAGTTCATTTAAATAAATATTCGATAACAAGGGGCTGATGATTCCTCCCTGTGGTGCACCACTATAAGTTTTATGAAACTCCCAATCTCCTACATAACCTGCTCGTAAAAATTTCCAGATTAAGTTGATGAATTTTTCATCATGAATCCGTCTTCTTAAAATGCTAATTAACACATGATGGTCTATATTATCGAAGAACCCTTTAATATCACCCTCAATAAACCATCTAGTTCCCGTAAAAGTATTACGGATTTCTTTTAATGCTGTATGACAGCTAAGATTTGGTCTAAATCCATGAGAGTGTACCGAAAACTGTGGCTCATTAATGCTTTCAAGTAATCGCCGAACAACTTCTTGGACTAGTTTATCCTCGAAAGTAGGGATGCCAAGTGGTCTTGTTTTCCCGTTCTTCTTTGGGATGCACGTCCGTCGTGCTGGATTTGGTTGATACGCTTGATTTTTTAATTTCTCAATGAGCTTTTCTATACGCTTTATGCTCATGCCATCAATTGTATCTTCATTGATTCCTTTTGTATTACTGCCCTTGTTTTTATACAGTTTTACGTAAGCTTCAAAATAGAATTCTTTGTTGTACAAGTTACGATATAGTCGTTCAAATACATAGCTTTCATCTCTTGCTTTGGCAGTTAGACGATTTAATACTACTTTTGGAATTCTCATAGAGCCTCCGCTCCTTCCCAATTTGGTATTAACAGGGTAAACTGCTCCCCTTCGCCATGTACTAGGCTTTCCCTAGCTCGGACTACTACGAGAGCTCCGTTACCATATCAGATATTCAGTGTCTAAACACATAGCCCATAGGCATCCTGACTTAGGTAATCCCCATTTAGATTTATAAAGACTTATCGCATGTATAATGTCGGATATGACGTTTGCTCGTTACTTTTATATGAAAGTTGGGTGAAATGGTATCACATCATCATTCTCGAAATCTTTAAGAACAATGCACATTTCAAATAGCGTAAATCATGACCTCCCGCTAAAGGTCCGAGTAGTCCCCCTTGAGCTATCATTCAAGCAGTTTAGCCTTTATCCTTATTTATACAATTCATCTCGCCATTCAGTCGTACTTTGGTCATTAAGTAACTTCTGGCTTTTCCAACATGCTACACTCCCTGATTAGTTTCCCTTTCAGATAAGTTGGCTAATGATAGGGTACAGATAGTGATATTTCCCTACTGCTGTGCGAAAGCAGATTCCTTATAAACCCTTATGGGCGCACAATCTCCCTTGGATGGACGATCGAAGCATTTAGACTGCCTATAAAAATCGTCTGTCTATGAATAATTTGATTTTTTACATTTAGAAAAAGAACGACGAAATGCTCCTGGTTCAGTGAGGTCATATCAGGCATTAAATAGGCAGCGGCATCTTGAGGTGAACGAATCGTATATTTTTCATCGCTATGTTTCTGTGCGAGACGTCTACCGAGTTCAATTGCCGCTAATAATTGAATGGCTTTAACCTCACCAATCCCTCTAATAGCAACCATTTCTTCTATTGTTGCATGTTTCAAATGATGTAAACGCTCAAAAACACTTAGTACGCGATTGGCAAGTACAAGAACAGACTCTTCTTTAGTGCCTGTCCTTAGTAAAATAGCCAGTAGTTCCTGATTCGATAAACTCATAGCTCCTTGTCTACGCAGTCTTTCACGGGGGCGATCTTCTATATGAATATCTCGTATCATCGTCCTTGGTAAAACATCATTCGTCAAAAAGTCTCACTCCTTTGCAAATTGGATAATATTGAGTGCTACCAATTGCGTAAACAACGCTGCAAGTGGTAAGCCGACAACATTGTTATAATCTCCTTCAATGCGTTTCACTAGAAGGGTTCCAGCAGTTTGAATGCCATAACCGCCTGCTTTATCAAATGGATCTCCCGAATCTACGTATGCTTCGATGAGCTCCTGCGATAAATGATGAAAGACAACATTTGTCTCTTCAACAAATGTAGTTTCATTACCGTTAGGCTCAATAATGGCAACGGCTGTCATGACCGCATGACGCTTACCTGATAAGCGCAATAAGTGAGAAATTGCCTCCTCACGATTTTTTGGTTTATGGAGTAGCTCGTCATCATAAACAACAATCGTATCCGCTCCAATAATCGTTGCATTTGGAGCTTTTTTTGCCACATCACGTGTTTTCAATAGAGCTACACCTTTTACATAATCTTGCATTGTAGTTGCCTGGACGCTTGTCTCTTCTACTTCACTAGTTATTATGTCGAATGGAAGGGATAGCATAGCAAGTAATTCCTTTCGACGTGGTGAAGCAGAAGCAAGCACTAGCTTTTGAGTTGTTTTAAACATTATCTGACCATTCCTCCTCATTAGTTATCATAACGGAGAATTTGGGATTTGAAAATTTTCTAAAAATCAAGATAATGCTTATTTCACTATCTTTTATGCTTAAAATTTCACTTGAAGACAAGCATTTTTCGATTTATAATGGGCCAAAACTTGCAAGCGAATGATGCTGATATCAGTTGATATAGACGAGGCCGCCGCTCCAATAGATTGCCAATCAGCAGGTAGCGTAGAATCTTTGGAATTATCCTTAAAATTTAATTTTGTTGCATTTTTGTCAGCTAGCACAGATGGAAGCTCTGCAATCGTCGCCTCCTTACAACTGTCACCACTCAAAGTGAATGCTTTTTTAAATGTTGGAGGATCTTTTAAAAAGACAAGTTTACTTTCATCTGTTACCACACTTGTCCAAATGTGAAATTTTCCATCAACCTCGACAATGGCACTTTCTTTTAATGAAGGATGTTCAGATACAAATGCGCTTGCACTTTCATAATTTGAATAGACCCCTGCTTGACTTGCAAAAAACATGGGTCCATTCGTTGCTCCTCCCGCTGTCGGAACTGTTTCTCCGTTCGTATTATTATTACTTTTATTGGCTACCTCATTACTATCATTTTTTAAAGAAAATTGAGTGCTTGCTTGAAGAATACCTAAAAAAATGCCTACACCAAAAAGTCCAACTATTCCCCCAATAACCATCGCTCGAAATACTTGTTTTCTCATTACTTGACTGACAATTTTCATTCGACCATCACCTCTTTCTTTAACCTATCAAAGTAAATTTAGAAAAGACCAATTTGATATATAAGTATATGTATAAAAGGATGTGTAAATGCGAATTTACTACATTTTGATTGAATAGTTATTTGCGAAGTTTTGCTGCAAAATTAACTATTTTTGCAATGAAAGTTTTACTATAAACAAAAAAGATCAAGCGTGTTTATTAACCATTTTTATCCACTCTAATTAGAAGGCTCTGATTTCCGCTACGGGCTACTCGCTTTGTAGCTGCCGCTTTGCTTTCGCTACAGAAAACATTGTCGCTGACGCTTCGCTTTCGCGCAGAGCAAGGCTTCCTGCGGGCGAGCGTCGAGTAGCCCTCGCTACAATCAGTTAAAATGGGCATACATTAGCACAATATCAACAAAAAAATCCTTTTATCCGCCAATAAAAACCTATATTTCCCTAATCAACACGCCTGAAAAAAGATCAAAGAGCAATTTTACTCAAATAGTCCATCGTATAAATTATTTTTCACACTAAATAAAAAAAATCAGGACTCATTTTTAAGAGTACCTGATCTTGTTCGTTCAACTAAATGCTAATTATTTTTTAATCTACTACGTACTTCCGTTAATAAATACAACGAACCCGATACAATAGTCCTCGATTTGTTTGCTGACTGTCGTTTTAAAAATTGCACATAATCTTCTAAAACCGCTTTATGAGAGGCGTTGGACAGCTCAAGCATGTTGTGAGCAGCCATCGCACGGGGGTTATCAAAATCAACAAAGTAAAAACAATCACTTACTTGCTCAAATTGTTGCAAAATCTCTTTTACAGCCTTATCTGCAAGAATTCCAATTACAAAAGTAATCTTCTCATCTGGGTACTCATGCTTAATCGTTTCTATTAACTTCTCAGCACTCGCTGGATTATGCGCACCGTCTAAAACAATATAAGGCATAATTTCTTCAAAACGTCCTAAAATGGTTGCGTTTTTTACAGCTTTTTGAATAGCTTCTTTACTAATTTGTAACGCTAGTGCGGTCGCCACTTCGAAAAAAGCTGTAGTAGCAAGTGCCATATTATTCGCCTGATGTGCTCCCTTTATAGTGCGTGTAAGCTTTGTAACACGGAGGCCAGTGTCATTATACACATATCTCTCTCCATCTTTCTCTTGTTCCACATAAAATTGATGATTTAGCTCAAGAACGGATGCATGTTTTTTGTTGGCTTCCTGGTAGACTATATTCTTTGCTTCTAACGGTAGATCGCCAATAATAACTGGATGATATGGCTTAATAATCCCTGCTTTATGGTAGGTGATACTTTCTATCGTATCTCCTAAAAAATTCGTATGCTCTAATGCGATACTAGGTATGATAGAGACAATTGGTGTGACCACATTCGTACTATCAAGTAAGCCCCCCATACCAGCTTCAATAAGGGCAATATCTACATTACTAGAAACAAAATGTAAAAATGTTGCAACTGTTAAAAGTTCAAAATCTGTTAGTTTCCCACTAAGTCCGGCTGCCTGCATTTGTTGGAATACATGATTCATTTCAGCTTCTGTAATAGCTTGACCTTCTACTTGAATTTGGTCATGCACGTCCAAAATACAAGGAGACATAAATTTACCAACACGTAAGCCATGTTCCTTGGCGATTGATTCTAGAAATGTAAGTGTCGAGCCTTTACCGTTAGTCCCTGCTAAATGCACAACTTGCAATTTGTTTTCTGGATTACCTACTAGTGCCAATGCTTCTTCAATCGCAGTTAGACCAGGTTTAATAACATCATCACTCTGAACATTCCATTTTTCCTTGTAGCTATTCAATTTAGGGATCATCGTTGTTCCCCCTGTAGCCATTGTCGAATTTCAGCTATAAAATACAAAGAGCCTGTAATGACGATAACATCCTCATTATTTCTTTGATGTAGCATCGTTTGAACCATTTCACACCAATGCGCATTATATATTTTGTTCGTATTTGTAGATAATGCAGCTAATTGATCAGCAGGCATAGCATTAGGGAGCTCAATTTGTGTAAATGCAATTGATGTAGCAATACTATCCATTAAAGCAATACTTTTCGCATGATCTTTATCCGATAGTGCTGCATATATAAATCGATAGTTTTGGTGTGGATAAACCGTTTTAAGTGTTTGAATTAGTGCAGTAGTACCTTCAGAATTATGTGCCCCATCTAATATAATATTGCCAGGTAATTGCTCAAAACGGCCTGCCCACTGAGCTTTTTCCAAAGCTTGACGGATTGATGTATCCGAAATATCAATGGCCCCATTCTCTCTTAACGTTAGGATCGCCGTAATCGCAAGGCTTGCATTATTTATTTGATGCGCGCCAGCCATTTTTAATGGGATAGCTTCCATCTCCACATTTGCTTTACGGTAATTAAAATGTTGCATATCAGTACCTTGTTCAATATTTTCAACCGTAAAATCCTTCCCTAAAACAAGGCATGGAGCATGACGCTCATTTGCTACCTCACTGATAACCGAAAGTGCCTCCTCACTTTTAACACCCACTATAACAGGTACACTTTCTTTAATAATTCCCGCTTTCTCAAACGCTACTTTTGCTAATGTATCTCCTAAAAACGCAGTATGTTCTAATGAAATTGTTGTAATAATTGAAATTAGAGGCGTAACGACATTCGTAGCATCTAAACGCCCACCAAGACCCGTTTCAATTAGCGCAAAATCCACTTCTTCATCCGCAAAATATTGGTACATAATAAGTGTTACAACTTCAAAAAAGCTCGGAAAGTCACCTTCATAGTGTGTCTCAATAATATCAGCAACTTTGTTCATATAGTGTAAAAATTGTGCTTCAGAAATTTGAATCCCATTAATAGTCATACGTTCATTAACACGCTCTAAATGAGGTGAAGTAAAGGCGCCTACTTTGTAACCAGTAAGTTGTAACATTTCTCTTAGCGCATTCACTGTTGACCCCTTTCCATTTGAGCCTGCTAAATGGATAACACGTAGCCTGTCCTGTGGGTTATTAAGAAATGCTAATACCTCTCGCATCAATACGAGCGGTGCACGTTTATGATCAACTGCCTTTAACGTAAAAATAAAATCTGTACATTCTTTCATCGTTTTAAACAAAAGAAACACTCCCTCTTACTACAATATCTCTATTTTAGTACAAGTAGCGCCCAATACACATACTTTTCGTAAAAAACTCTTGTTTACTTACACTTATATGAAAGCTAAAAAAACACTTTAGAAAGTGCGAATCCGTGTGTTTTAAGTTTAATTTCATCCGCCAGAGGTTTTAGTCTTACCACCTTCAGAGGTGAGGGTCTTCTACTGAATGAAGATAAAAAAACAGCGGATGACTATTGCCATCCGCTGTCTCCATCTTACATATTTTTCAGTTCTTCTAAACGTTTTAATACAACCGCATGTTTACTTTCATAATCTGCTAATTTTTCACGTTCCGCATTAACTAATGCTTCCGGCGCTTTAGATACGAATTTTTCATTCGATAACTTACCAGTTACAAGTTTCACTTCTTTTGCCCATTTTTCTAATTCTTTTTCAAGACGAGCAATTTCTTCTTCTAGATTAATTAGTCCAACAAGCGGTAGGAATAGCTCAGCTCCAGTAACTACTGCTGTCATTGACTGACCAGGAGCTTCTAAACTTTCTCCAATTGTTAGCGTTTCTGGATTACAGAATTTTTCTAAATATGCTTTATTGGCTTCAAGTACTGTAACCGTTGCAGCATCCTTCGCTGAAATATATAGTGGTACTTTTTTGCTCATAGGTGTATTTACTTCCGCACGAATATTACGTACTGAACGTATAATATCCATTAGGAGCTTCATATTGTCCGCTTCTTCTGCAAAATGAAGATCCGTACGTACAGTTGGCCATGCTGCCACTGTTATTGATTCGCCTTCATGAGGTAAGTGCTGCCAGATTTCTTCTGTAATGAATGGCATGAATGGATGTAATAGACGCATAGTTTGATCTAAAACGTAAGCTAAAATAGAACGAGTCGTTTTCTTAGCTGCTTCGTCATCACCATATAACGGTAATTTAGCCATTTCAATATACCAAGAACAGAAATCATCCCAAATGAAGTTATACAGCTCACGACCAACTTCACCAAACTCATAACGTTCTGCAAGAGATGTTACACGTTCAATTGTTTCATTTAAGCGAGTAAGAATCCATTTATCGGCAACTGATTTTTCACCAGTTAAGTTGATTTCATCATATGTCATACCTTCCATGTTCATTAAAGCAAAACGAGAGGCATTCCAAATCTTATTTGCAAAGTTCCATACTGATTCTACTTTTTCAGTTGTATAGCGTAAATCTTGACCAGGAGAAGAACCAGTAGCTAAGAAGTAACGTAATGAATCGGCACCATACTGATCAATAACATCCATAGGATCTACACCATTGCCAAGTGATTTACTCATCTTGCGTCCTTCACCATCACGTACTAAACCGTGAATTAATACATCTTTGAATGGGCGCTGACCTGTAAATTCAAGACCTTGGAAGATCATTCGAGAAACCCAGAAGAAAATAATATCATAACCAGTTACAAGTGTGCTTGTTGGATAGTAACGTTTATATTCTTCATTTGTCTCATCTGGCCAACCCATTGTAGAAAATGGCCATAGTGCTGACGAGAACCATGTATCTAATACGTCTTCATCTTGCGTCCAATTTTCTGCATCTGCTGGTGCTTCTTTTCCTACGTAAATTTCACCTGTTTCATTGTGATACCAAGCAGGAATTTGATGACCCCACCATAATTGACGAGAGATACACCAGTCGCGAATGTTTTCCATCCAGCGAGAATATGTGTTTTCAAAACGAGATGGTACGAAGTTTACTTGCCCTTCTTCATCTTTTTGAAGAGTAAGTGAAGCATCAGCAAGTGGTTGCATATTTACGAACCATTGTGCAGAAAGATATGGCTCTACAACAGCACCCGAACGTTCGGAGTGACCTACTGAATGTGTATGCTCTTCAATACGGATAAGCACGCCTGCTTCTTGTAAATCAGCTACGATTTGCTTACGGCATTCAAAGCGATCCATACCGTTATACTTGCCAGCAAGTTCGTTCATTGTACCATCTTCATTCATGACAAGAATGCGTTCTAGGTTGTGGCGGTTACCAACCTCAAAGTCGTTAGGATCGTGTGCTGGTGTCATTTTTACAACCCCAGTACCAAATTCCATCTCTACGTAGTCATCTGCTACGATAGGAATTTCACGGCCTACGATTGGTAAAATAACTGTTTTACCGATTAAGTGTTGATAGCGCTCATCTTTCGGGTGAACGGCTACCCCAGAGTCTCCTAGCATTGTTTCAGGACGTGTAGTCGCAACTTCCACATATCCTGAGCCATCAGCTAATGGGTACTTCATATGATAGAATGCACCTTGAACATCTTGATAAATAACTTCAATATCTGATAATGCAGTTTTTGCAGCAGGGTCCCAGTTAATAATGCGTTCGCCACGATAGATTAAGCCTTTTTCATATAATTGAACGAAAACAGTTTTAACTGCATCAGAAAGACCTTCATCAAGTGTGAAACGCTCACGAGAATAATCTAATCCAAGACCAAGCTTCGCCCATTGATCACGAATATGCCCAGCATACTCTTCTTTCCATTCCCATGTTTTTTCGAGGAATTTTTCACGACCTAAATCATAACGTGTAATATTATCTTCTCGTAGTTTGGCTTCTACTTTTGCTTGTGTCGCAATACCTGCATGGTCCATACCTGGTAACCAAAGTGCATCATAACCTTGCATGCGCTTCATACGAATTAAAATATCTTGTAATGTTGTATCCCAAGCATGGCCAAGATGTAGTCTACCTGTTACATTCGGTGGTGGAATAACAATAGAATAAGGCTCCTTTTCACTTGTAGGCTGCGCCTCAAAAAATTTCCCTTGTAACCACCATTCATAACGACCTGCTTCAATGGACTGTGGATCATATTTTGTAGGCATTGAAATGTTTTCTGTCATTTTGACTCCTCCTGTTGACTTATTAATTTTACCGGTGTGAGATAGTACCAATCATTCTGTTTTTATGTCTCATGCTGAGGCACATTTACCAGAAGATTTAAAGAAAATAAAAAAAACTCCTAACGTCTAAAAGGACGAAGGAGTTTAAATTCGCGGTACCACCTTTAATTCCAGCAGAGGCGAGTTAAGCGGTCACTATACACATTTCATCAAGAAATAGAATATACTACTTGCTTAAGCCTTTTACTACTGGCTCTCAATTCGGTAACGGTGTTTAACCGGCTTTAACTACTGTTAGTTCACTAAAGCTGCTCGAGGGCTACATTCAATTAGGTACATATAGAAACTTTTCAGCTACCGTTTCCTCTCTTAAAATGCACTACTAATTTACTCTTCCCTGTCATAGCATCTATATTCGACTTTTTCACATTGTACCGCAGAATCGTGCAATTTTTCAAGTGATTTAGTCATTTTTTAGGAAGCACTACTAGAAAAGGAAGTGAAAATTCAAATGCGACGACGTAAGTATAATCCTTGGCTTTTACCACCATGGCTACGACAATTTCGTTTTTATTGCAAAACGATAATTGTACCAATTTGTGTTTTTCAGTTTATACGTGTCATCATCATTCCAACATCTGGAGATTTCATCATCTTATTGCTCCTGTTACTTCTATGCTATTTACTTTTGAATGAAGTCATTTGAAACACGAACCTTTAGCGGTGTATAGTCTTCGGTTAAATCCCAGATCATCGATGGAACTTCATGCCAGGAGCTAGATTCACGGACTACAATATGACTTGAGGATTCCCTCAACATTGTTTTTTGCTCAACTGGTGCAGGCTTTTCTTTTTTGTCTGAAGCTACTATTGCTTCAGACTTTTCCTTTTGAGCTGCAAATGTAACAATCTTTGATTTTTCCTCTTGTGTCGAAGCTACTACTGCTGTAGACTTCTCTTCTTGTACCGAAGCCGTTACAGCTACAGTTTTTTCTTCTTGATTCGAAGCTACTACAGTTGCAGGTTGTTTTACCTGTGCCGTTTCTTTTGCAAGGTCCACCTCTATTTGAGCTGAGGCATTAGCAGTTTCTAAAACGTGAGCTTTTTCTAATGCTAGCTCAGGCTCATTAAAAACACTTGTAACCGTCCATTCGAGCTGACACATCTGATTCGTCAAAATAGGTCGAATATCCTTTACCATTAAATCTTCAATAGCTGCATCCATTGGTAAATCTACATTTAAAGGAACTGCATACTCAAAATAACCAGTATCCCCTTGAATATCCAGGTTATCGATTTGTACTAATTCTTCATCATCCATGAAAGCTCGCATGTCTTGAAAATCAAAGCGAACATGTGCTGTGATATGATAAATACCCATTAATCGTAGAGAATCTTCTAGCTGCGTTGTCTGCCACCGTGGCTTAATTTGTACAGCTGCTATTTCTGTTGGGCAGCCGTAACCAGGAAAACAAAAAGTTTCACTCATACTCCAAGTTTTGTGTTCGATAATAATCCCTCCTCTTGCATCATATGAAGCTTTGAAGGATAGTATGCTATAGGATGATTAATCAATTTCGACTTGGCATAATTGTATAGCTGACTCTTTGCGTTCGCGCAGATAAACAATGCGTTCGGATTTTGTATTGCACTCACGGGAAGCGGCTCATCGAAACGCCCCTAGGAAAGAGCCCAGCCGTAACAACCCAAATAATGAGCCTAAAAAAGGCATACTAGAAAACTTCTTCTAGCATGCCTTTTTACTGTTGGTTCAACAACTTATTATACATTCACCAATTTAATTTTATTTGCTACACGATCTGTTAACATTTGTGTTGCTTTTGGTACGATCGGCTTAAAGATTGGATTTAAAACAGGACCAGCTAATCCTCCTGCTATTACTTCCAAGAAGCCTGTCATTTTTGTATTTTCTGCATCAATACTCTCTGCTAGGAAATAACCGTTTCCTGAAAAGTTATCAGAAATTCCTTTTAATTCGAATGTTACTTTAGAAGGCGCTGCCCATTCTAAAATAGTAATCTCTACTTGTACTGTTTTTTTCAGTACACCAACATTACCTTTAAACGTCCAATTTGAATGTTTTTCATCAATCATTTCATGTGCATTATAACCTGGGACAAGCTTTGCCCATTTTTCCATATCACTGACGAAATCCCATACATTTTCAATTCCTACGGGTACTTCGACCATATGTGTGCCAGTTGCCATATCAATTCACTACTTTCTTTTATGAATAGCTATATTATATACGATTTCGCCCACGATTTGGCTATGCTGAAAGTTATAATTTTAATAAATTTTTTTCAAGCGGTAACGATTTTTCCATTCATTGATAATCCAATGAATTTTTTAACGGGCAAAAATAAAAAACATATTACTAAACAACAAAAAAATAGCATGCGAGAAAATACTCATAGCATGCTATTTTGTAACTACCTATTATCTTGCTAATTGTGCAAATACTTTATGGAAAGCATCAACTGTTTTTGCGATATGCTCTTCCGTATGTGCAGTAGAAATAAATAAACCTTCAAATTGAGATGGCGGTAAGAAAATACCTTCTTCTGCCATTAGACGGAAGTATTCAGCAAATAATTGTAAATCAGACGTTTTTGCTGAATCAAAATCAATAACATCTTCGTTCGTAAAGAAGAAACCTATCATTGAACCAGCACGATTTACAGTATGTGGAATATTGTATTTCGTTGCGGCTTCACGGAAACCAGCCTCTAATTGATCTCCTAGCTTTTTGAAGTATTCATAAGAATTATGATCAAGGCGAGTTAATGTTTCATAGCCAGCTGTCATCGCTAATGGATTCCCTGACAATGTCCCAGCTTGATAGATTGGACCAGCTGGTGCCACTTGCTCCATAATTTCCTTTTTCCCTGCAAATGCACCAACAGGAAGTCCACCGCCAATTACTTTTCCTAATGTTGTCATATCTGGTGTTACATCAAAATAACCTTGTGCACAGCCATAGTCAACACGGAAGCCTGTCATAACTTCATCATAAATCAACAATGATCCATGTTCCTTTGTTAATTCACTTAAGCCTTGTAGGAAGCCTGGTTGTGGAGGGACAACGCCCATATTTCCTGCAACTGGCTCAACAATCACTGCCGCAAGCTCTGAACCAAACTTTTCGAAAATTAGTTTTGCCCCTTCTAAGTCATTGTACGCTACTGTTAACGTATTACGCGCAATATCCGCTGGGACACCAGGACTGTCAGGTAAGCCTAATGTAGCTACCCCTGAGCCTGCTTTAATAAGTAAGGAATCTCCATGACCATGATAAGAACCCTCAAATTTCAAAATTTTATCGCGTCCTGTAACACCACGAGCTACGCGTAAAGCAGACATCGTAGCCTCTGTCCCAGAAGACACGAAGCGAATCATTTCCATACCAGGAAGACGATCTAATACTAATTTAGCTAATCGATTTTCTGTATAGCTCGGTGCTCCAAACGAAGAGCCTTTCGCTGCTGTTTCTGCAATTGCTTGTACAACTTCAGGATGTGTATGACCTAAAATAAGAGGTCCCCATGATAATACATAATCAATATATTCATTGCCATCAATGTCTTTAATAATAGCACCTTGACCAGATTCCATGAATATCGGATCCATATTTACGGATTTGAATGCACGTACTGGGCTACTAACGCCACCTGGCATTAAGTTAATTGCTTCAGCATAAGCTTGTTTTGATTTTTCGTAAGAACGCGTCATTTATTTCTCCTCCAACCAACGTGCAACATCTTTAGCATGATACGTAATGATTAAATCTGAGCCTGCACGTTTCATGCTAAGTAACGTTTCAAGCACTACTTTTTTCTCTTCAATCCAGCCATTAATAGCCGCTGCTTTAATCATTGCATATTCACCAGAAACGTTGTATGCAACAATCGGTAATGTAAAGTTATTTTTTACATCACGAATAATATCTAAATAACTTAGAGCTGGCTTAACGATTAAGAAATCTGCACCTTCTGCAATATCCGACTCCGCTTCACGGAATGCCTCCATACGATTCGATGGATCCATTTGGTATGATTTACGATCACCAAATTGAGGCGCGCCATCAGCTGCTTCTCGGAATGGACCATAGTAGCTAGATGCATATTTTACGGCATATGACATAATCGGAACATTTTCAAAGCCTGCTTCATCTAGACCTGCACGAATCGCTGCCACAAAACCATCCATCATATTGGAAGGAGCGATGATATCCGCACCGGCTTTTGCTTGTGATACTGCTGTACGTGCTAAAACTTCTAATGAAGGATCATTTAAAATTTGATCGCCTTCAATTAAGCCACAATGACCATGATCTGTAAATTCACATAAGCATGTATCTGCAATAACTAAAAGCTCTGGGTAGCGAGCTTTAATAAGTCGTGTTGCTTCTTGCACAATACCATGATCATGGAATGCACCAGTTCCGACTGCATCTTTTTCTGCAGGTAAGCCAAATAAAATAACCGCAGGAATACCTAAAGCAACAACTTCATCAATCTCAGCTTCAAGTTTATCTAATGAAAATTGAAAAACTCCCGGCATAGAAGATACTTCGTTTTTAATATTTTCGCCTTCCATAACGAAAATTGGATAAATTAAGTCCTCTTTGTGTAAGTATGTTTCTTTTACCATTGATCGTATAGCAGCGTTTGCACGCAAACGACGATGTCTCTGAAATTGTAATTTTGTCATTTTCTTTCTCCTACTTTCGTTATTTCCTCGATAACTGCTTGCATTGTATATACGCTCGGCATAACATCTACAATAGCACCGTGATTTAAAATAGCTGCTTCTGTAATATGACCGATTACTGCTACACGCACTGCCCTCCAACCAACTACCGAAGCTACATCCTTGGCGTAGGCATCAACCGCGGAAGGGCTAGCAAAAATCACTGTGACATCACTATTCGCACAGATACATTCAATCATTAATTGTATTTGATCATGTCGCTCAATCGTTTCATAAACTGTCCATTCCTTCAATTTAAAGGGTAGCCCTTCCTTTAATGTCTTTTTCGCTTTTTCTCCACGAATAAATAGACACGTAGGATTGCTACCTGCTACATTAGGAAATTCTTGAACAAATACATCTGCACTAAATATAGAAGGCATAAAGCTCACATGGAATCCTAGCTTTTCTAAAGCTGCAGTAGTTTTAGTACCAATAGAAGCAATTTTCCCTTGAAAATGCGCAGCACTTACATTAAAGCGTTGCATCTTGTTAGCAAAAGCTTCTACCGCATTTTGACTCGTAAAAATGAGCCATTCAAATTGATGTGCAAACTCTAACTGCACATCGTCGTTACTATCAATCAGCTCGCAAGTTTCAATCAATGGGGCAATTACTGCATGGCCACCTAAAGCTGTAATGTCATCTATTATTGTTGTCGTCTTAGATGTACCTGTCAAAATAATAGTTTTACCTTCTAAAGGTAAATTATTTTGCATCTTGCTCTGCCTTTACTCGTTGAATTAAATCAAAGGCTCCTTGCTTTGTTAAAATCTCAGCAAGCTCTTTCCCAACTGCTTCCGCATTAGTGCCCACAACCGTTTCCTTATAAACAACTGAAGCATCTGGTGCAGCAACAAGACCAGTTAATGTAATTTCTTCCCCGTTAGACTTTGCGTATCCTGCGATAGGTACTTGGCAGCCGCCATCCATAGCCGCTAGGAAAGCACGTTCTGCATGTGCTTCTTGCCATGTAATGCTATCTGTTAACTTGCCTAATTCCGTTAATAGTTCTGTATCGTCTCCACGGCATTCAATACCTAGAGAGCCCTGTGCTACTGCTGGTAGACAATCCTCAACAGGTAAAAACTCAGTAACTACATCATCGCTCCAGCCTAGGCGTTTTAGTCCAGCTGCCGCTAAAATAATAGCATCGTATTCATCAGTTTCAAGTTTAGCTAAGCGTGTATCTACATTTCCACGAATCCATTTAATTTCTATATCTGGACGGACTGTTAAAAGTTGAGCACTGCGACGAAGAGAACTTGTCCCAACTACAGCTCCTGCTGGAAGATCTGCAAATTTCACATGTCCTTTTGAAATAAATGCATCACGCGCATCTTCACGTGGTGGAATACAGCCAATGACTAATCCTTCAGGCAGTAATGCAGGCATATCCTTCATAGAATGAACAGCAAAATCAATTTCTTTGTCGTAAAGTGCTTGTTCAATTTCTTTTACGAAAAGCCCTTTACCACCAACCTTAGATAGCTGCACATCTAAAATTTGATCACCTTTCGTGACAATTTCTTTCACTTCAAATTCAAATGGAACACCAGCAGCTTTTAACTCATTGATAAACCAATTTGTTTGTGTTAAAGCTAGCTTACTTCTTCTAGAACCTACAATAATTTTTCTCAACAGTCTTCAACCTCTCTTCTAATACCATAAATGGAATCGTGATAAACTGCTTCCTAAAAAGAAGTTAACAACAACTAATAGGTAAGCGTATATATGTACCCACGCATAAGTTGTCCCTGTCAGTTTACCTTTACGATTCACATACAATATAAAGCAATACAAAATTAAAATAATAAAGGACCCAATAATCTTCGCATCAAAAATTGAAAAACTCTCTAGCGTTAGTAGTGCCCATTCAAACCCTAAAACTAAACTTACAGATAACACTGGAATACCAATGTAAAATGAAACATTCATCCAGTTACTCGTCTGCTGTAGTGATGGCAACCTTGTCCATAAATGTGACCATTTTTTCTTTTTCAGCAAACGATATAATACTAAATACAATATCGCAAAAACAAATGTTAAAGAAAACGCTGCGTAAGATAAAATGGCAAATGATATATGAATAAAAAGCAATTCCGAAATTAAAGTATCACTAACTACTCCTGTCGGCCGTTTCGGCATAAAAGTAAAGATACTAGCGAATAAAAATCCTAGTATATTAATAATAAATACCGGTAGATCAACTCGTGCAATACAGTGCAAAATAATAGACAATGTCACGAGCAGCCAGGAATAAAAGAGAATCCCTTCTGACAAGGATAAAATCGGAAAACGCTTCGTTTCCACAAAAGTTAATAAAATAATGGCACTTTGAATTATCCATACGAATGAAACAAGCCAAAAAGCAACTCGCCTTGCTCGTATTTGCTTATAAAAGTAATCAGTAAAGTAAAATACTAGACTGATCGCATACAAGACGATCATTACTTCATAGAGCCTTGTCATTGTCAAATCAGCCAATAGACATCCCTTCTTTATATTGAAAGTGCTAAAGTAGTGTACTTTAGCCTAGAAAAAAAAACGTTTTCGTATCCTTAGTTTACCATACAGATACGAAAACGCCTCATTTAAAAATCAGTAGAAAATCTCGTTCGCGGAAAAAAGCTCGAAGGGCAACTTTTCTAAAGTTGCACCGCGAACACATAGACATCTTTAGAAAGAATACTTTGGTTCAGTAGAAGATTGTGACGACTGTAAGCGCTCTTTGCGTTCAAGCTCTTGTTCTGTCATCGCAGTAACTTCAGCTTCCACAGCATCCTCAATACCGAAAATTTGTTGGAATAAACGTAACTGTTCATTTGCTTTTGGTGAATTTGCCATTTCCTTAGCTTGTAAAATTGGTTCTTTTAACAATTGATTAATAATAGACTTTGTATGCTTACTTAAAATTTTACGTTCTCGATCCGTTAAATCCGGCATTTTATTTTCGATACTAATCATTGTCTCTTCTTGAATATGATTCGCTTTTTTACGTAAAGCCGAGATGACAGGGACAACGCCAAGAGTCGCAACCCAATCTTTAAATTGCACAACCTCTTTGCCAATCATCGAAGAAATATCAGCAGCAGCACGTTCACGTTCTGCTAAGTTTGCTTCGACGATGCCTTGTAAATCATCTATATCATATAAGAAAACATTTGGTAAATCTCCAACACGTGGATCAATATCACGTGGAACTGCAATATCTACCATAAATAATGGTTTACCTTTACGTAAACGTTCGACAAATTGCATCAATTCATAGTCAATCACATAATCTGTTGCACCTGTAGACGTAATTAAAATATCCGCTTCAAGTAACGAACATTGTAGTTCCTTCATAGATTTTGCTTCACCGTCAAATTTAGCTGCTAAACTTTCTGCTTTTTCGAACGTACGGTTAATTACGGTTACTTTTCCTACACCGCTACCGTAAAGGTTCTCAATAGCAAGTTCCCCCATTTTTCCTGCACCTAAAATTGCTACATGTTTACGTTGTAAAGATCCGAATATTTTCTTCGCTAGTTCAACTGCTGCATAAGAGACAGATACCGCGTTCTCACCGATAGCCGTTTCATTATGTGCACGTTTCGCAAATGTCACTGCTTGTTTAAATAGCTGATTGTATACCGTTCCTGTAGTTCCAATCTCTTGTCCACTTAAGAAGCTTTTTCTTACTTGTCCTAAAATTTGAGTTTCGCCAAGTACCATCGAATCAATTCCAGCTGTCACTTGGAATAAATGCTCGATTGCCTCATCTTCTTCTCGAATTGTTAAATACGAAGAAAATGTCTCCACAGGTAGGTCGAACCAATTTGCTAAAAACTGTTTAACAAAATGACGTCCAGTATGCAATTGATCAACCACTGCATAAATTTCTGTACGGTTACATGTCGAAACAATAACATTTTCTAATATACTTTTTTGTTGTTGTAGCGCTTCCATTGCCTGTGGTAGTTCACTCTCTATGAATGATAACTTTTCACGAATTTCAACAGGCGCTGTTTTATAATTCAAGCCTACTACGATGGTATGCATGAATAACACCTCTCACGTTCTAATTGACAAATCTCATTATAGCACAGTTCGACAAGAGTTCATTAATAATTTGTGAACATGTCATGAAGAACTGAAATTCATCTTCTACATTAGAATTATTATAAACTAAGTGTAACAAATTATACGTTCTGTTTCAAATTTAATGTTTGTCCAGAACATTGTTTTAAAAGGACAGAATTAAATGGCTCTTAACCAAAACGTGTGGTTGATTTCCGTTCCGGCTTGGCGCTTTGTAGCTGCCGCTTTGCTTTCGCTACAGAAAACATTTGTTGTTGCTGTCGCTACGCTTTCGCACAGATAAAACAATTGTTGCTGTCGCTACGCTTTCGCACAGATAAAACAATTGCTGACGCTACGCTTTCGCACAGAGCAAAGCTTCCTGGGGGCGTCCGATGAGCCGCTTCGCTGTAGGGTCTCGGGCCAACAGATGTTTTTTGCGCGAAAGCGTAGTGCTAACGCAGCGTCAGCAAAAGGGTTTCATTCTGTGCGAAAGCGTAGTGCAACGAAGCGACAGCAACAGCACCGATGTTGGTCACGAAGACGTTATCACAGGACGTGACGTTCTTAGCCTTCGTTCCTCTATTGCTGATCCCCAAGGAGTCGCCAAGCCTCCACTACAATCAACTTATCCACATGACATACGTTTTAAAAAGATCATCCTAATAGAGTCGAACTAAATTTGAACGTCTCTATTATTAATTTGAACAGTTTAAATGAAATTTATTTTAAGATATATAAAAATAGCCTTTGTTTAATTATCTTTAACAAGGCTATTTTTACTTTTCTATACTATTGTTTCTCGAGTCACATCAAAATTTTTGTTCCATTTAATAATCAATAGAATTAGCTATGTCCACTAAAGTTTCAGGAGTTACTTTATTTGAAACTCGTTTATCTATACTTAGCATATACTGCAAATTTTCTCTCTCGAAAACAAGCACATTAAAACCTGAAATGGTCATATATGTGGCCACAACCCCATTTTTTAATTCATAAGTTTTTACTACATATTTCTCTCTTAGAGGCAATTTGTACTTAAGTGGACGAATATCAATTTTATAGTGATTTTCGGATAATTGATCATTTATAAATGTCACTTCAAATGTATCATTGCCTACATATTTTGAATCGGAGAATCGTCCAAAATGATGTGTAAAGCTTATTGGGGGAACTCTAAGCGGTAGCTTTAGTTTTTGGTTAAAATGTTGTTCAAAATCATTCCTTGCTTCTTCAACCGATTTATATCCTATTTCAGGATATATTTCTTCATAAGGACTTGGTTTATCCTTTGCAGATGCATGTAATGTTATTAAAAAAAATGTACAAAATGAAACTAAGAAAAGATAAAGCGTTCTATTCATTTGTTTCCACCTCAAAATATCTTTAGGTGTAACATTCCCAAATTCATTAAATTTATATAATGAATAATCAACCCTCTTCTAAGGAGTGCAATTGAGCTTATATCTCCGTTCAAGAAAAAATTAAAACTGTACACTAAACCCTTTAAATTTATGAATCCCTGTTCCAAACTTTACTAGATCCTTTTCTTTAAGTTCCTTAACTGCGTTTACGAGTTCTTGTAGGATACTTTGTTCAAGACCTAATGTATTCTGTGAACCATAAATTTTTGTGACATATGGGATCTTTGATATCTTTTCCCAGGAATCAACTAAATCAAGAGGGTTAGTCGAAGGGTAAAAAGCATAAATAGGTGTTTCATCATAAAGTAAATCACCAGTAAACAAATAACCGTTTGTTTTGTCAAAAATACATATATGACCTGGAGAATGCCCAGGAGTATGATGAATAATTAATTCTCTATTCCCTATATCAAACATATCAGCATCCTGTAATAAGCCAGTTGGTGTTCCTTGATATGGTTTATATGTTTCTGGATTAAACGTTTTTGGAGTTGGAATTGTTATATCTCTACTAATATCTCTTCTTATTTGTTCTATGGTCAATCCTTTAACACCATTAGTTAACCAATCTGAGTCAGCTTCATGAACATAAACATTTTCAAATTCTCCATGGCTTCCAATATGATCAACATGCACATGAGTTGTTAAAACAACAATCGGCAAATCAGTCAATTGATTATGCGTTTGATATTATCAATTCCAAGACCAGTATCAATAAGAACTGCTTTTTCATTGCCGACTAATAGAAATGAATGCACCTTTTCCCAATGTCCATATTCACTAATTGCGAATGTTTTATTATCGATTTCTTGAATCGTAAATCACGAGTCCTTAACCATAATAATCCCCCCAAAAATACGAGTATGACTTTCAATATTTCTTTATGTATTGAAAATATTTGTGACACCATTAAAGTAATTTATCCATTTCTTCAAGCAAACTATGGAGCTATTGACGTTTTGTATATTACACATGCCCTTTACACGTTTTTCCATGAGACCTTTGCAGATGCATGTGCCAGTCGGAACGGAAATCAACCACACGATATGGTAAATGCTATATAAATATTTCATAAAAAAAGCTGAACTAATTGTTAGAATTAGTTCAGCTTTAAAACTTTTATCTTTTAATTTGTGATTGTCACAGTTTTAGTAGCTATGATTTTACCGTCTTTATCATATGCCACAAATTCAATCTCATTATTAACTTTGAAGTCCTGCATTGTTTGCACTGTTTTTGTTAGCATGTAGACATTATCACTACGCTTTTTCAATTCAAATTGCGCATCTCCACTTAAAGAAGGGAAACGTACATTAATCTTTTCAACATTTGAGCAATTACCATCGATTCTTGCATTCATTGTAATATTGCCTTTGCGTAGAGTTACTGTCGCTTCTTCAAATAAATCTTCAGGATTCACGCAACTTGAAGGCGTAGTTTTACATAAAATTGCATCAATAATTTTTTGGAAAACTTGATGTAATTGTAAGTTATCGATCGCGTGGTAATAAATACCGCCAGTATCAGCAGCCAATTGCGTTAACATTGCATCATTGACTTGTGATTTCTTACCCATGCTTACAGTGTAAACCTTAACCCCTTTATTTTTGGCATCGTTCAACACTTTTGTCATCTTAGATTTACTTGTTTTACCATCTGATACGACGATGATCGCTTTTGACGTTTTTGAGTCATTTGAGAATTTAGACAGTGCGATTTCAATACCTGCAAAAATATCTGTGGCACCTTTCTCTTTCGATGCTTTATACAGATCTTTTTTCAATACATTGTCTGTACTGCCCTCTCCAAGAACAGTAGCTTTTGTATTTGTTTCAATCACAATATTATTTTTTGCCTTAATTTGATTGATGACTTCCATCATTTTCTTACCACGGTAATTGGTTTGGTCAGAAGCTTTCATGGAAGCAGAGTAATCAACTACATAAGCGACTTCTGTTGCTAAAGAACAAGAATTTTTACTAAAGTAAGGGTTTGTAAATATTTCTTTTGTAATTGTTTTATCTTTTAAATCCTTCAATATTGTTGCATAACGAGGATCTATTTTATTTACTAATGTTGCTTCAGCTTTTGATTTCCCATAAATAACCGAGTCAAAGTACGCTACAGCTGTCCCTGGGCTTCCTGTATTATTTAAATAATCCGAAGTATTTGTAACAAATGAAGCTGTTTTCTCAACACCATCAAATTTAATTTTTACTGTTCCTTGATAGTCAGTAATAATTTCTCCACCTGGTCTCACTAATGTAACCATTACTTTTGTGTAACGATCTTTACCAGATGGTCTTGATGCCGCTTCTTCACTTTCCTTTAATGCTTCCACTCGTTTTTTATAGGCTTCTACTTGACCGAGTAATTTACCACCTTGGTATTTTAATAATACTGTTCGATCATAGTTACTCAAGCTTGTTAAAATAGCATAAATTTTCATGACACTATCATAATGCTCGAGCGTCAGTTTTTTTTCATCTGGCATATAGCCCATAAGTTGAATAATAGCACCGACTGGGTTAATGTTCTCAACCTGCGAGGCAATCGAATCATCAATTCCTTGAATACGATAAATTGGTCGCCCATCATCTGAAATCATATACATAATTTCAACCGTATCATTAATCGAATCTATCAAGCGTTTTTCAATAATTTCTTCGAACAGCCAAACTGAAATATTATAGTTTTCAAACTGTAAAATGGCATTTTCATAGCCTAATGCAGGGTATTTTTTATCGCTGCCACCATATTGTAAATATATATTTTCAACATTTCCTAGAGCATTTGTTACATTTGTTTGCTGCCCAATACTAAATAGCTTTTCTTCTCTATCCATCCAATGAACGTTCACAATATTTTCTGTAAAGAACTCTGGTAATTTTTCATACGGTACATATGGAGGTGTTACATTTCCATTTTCGTCATCCGTATTTGCTGGATCATACACTTGATAATCAATGCGCATTTCCGGCTGCGGTGAGTAACGGACATGTGCATTCAGTTTTTCACCTACAAGACATTTCATACCAGGATCTGTGTTGTTAATAAGCTCAAATGAAATTGTATCACGTACAGATTTCGTTAATTTTGGTGCTATAACAATCGCAGAGACAGTAGAGCCATCTGATTGTACATTTCGAACAGCTTCACCAGATGTGTCAACGATTTTTGCACCATATGATGAAGTTACACGGAATGTATAAGATTTATCATCGGGTATTGGATCACCATTACAAGCTTTTAAAGATACAGTAATGAGCGTTGAATCTTGGTCATTTGCGATTAAATCTGGTTTTTCAACATCAATACTTTGTAGAGCATTATTAACATACTCTGGTCCAGTAAAATCGTTGTTATTATCCTTTGGCTCTTCAAATTCTGTGTTGCTTGAGCCCATGAAGCCCGGAGGTAATGTAATTTTATCGTTATCACGGCCTGCAGCAGTACGTTTTAATCCTAGTACAGCAAAGTTGCCGTTTTGTACACTGCGGTATAATAATTCAGCACTATCTCCACGAGTTAGCTTTGTAGAAGGTTGGAAATCGGCAAATGTCTTTTTACCAGTGCTTCCTGTTGAAATATCATTCGTGTATAAATATTGAACCGCCTGAGGCTCATCTAAATCTAAACCTCTAAAGGCAGCATATATGCGTGCAAATTGTCCACGTGTAACAGCTTTTGAACGATTGGCTGTTGTATAGGTACCATTGAACGGCAAATAAAAATCACTATAGAAGTTATAAGCTACACTATCGTCATATGTTAATGCATAGTTTCGATCAAGCTTTGCAAACATGACAACAAGCTCTCGCTCAGTTAGCTGTTCATTAGGTAAAAAGTTATTAGCGCTATTCAATGAGAGTAAATCATTATCGACTGCCCATGAAATAGCTTTGAATTTACTATTATTAGTTGGTACATCCTTAATTGTCGTAGCTGCCTGAGTTACAGCAGGAGTTGCTGTCATCAGAACTAGTACGAAACATAGCAGGGATAGGAATGCTTTTTTAGCATACGTCATTTATTGCTCAGTCCTTTCTTTAATTGAAGAACAATATGTCATCTCGATAGTTTTGTTTTAAGTCACCTTCCAAATAATTCAAAAAACGTTCTAACACTACTGATGCTTCCGCACGCGTTAATGGTTGATTTGGATTAAATCGACCTACAGTGTCACCAGTCATTAAGCCTAACTCATTTACAATGTAAATACCGTCTCTTGCGTATGCTGGAATTTGCGCATCATCCTTAAACTTTGTTATATAACCCGGATCTGGCGCCTTATTCTCAAGCCCTAAGGCACGCACATAAATCGTAGCGGCTTGTGCTCGAGTAATTGGATTATCAGGCTTGAAATACTCTGGTGATACACCTTTAATAATTCCTTTATGAACCGCAGACTCAATATAGGCATAATCTTTTACTGTATGCTTGATATCTTTAAAAATACTTGTAGTAGTTTTCGATTTTTTCGTTTTCGGTTCTGCCATAACACGTAAGTCAACTGCCTTACCAATCGCCGTTGAAAAGTCAATACGCTTCATAGGGGTATTTGGTGAAAAGAAGTTACTTGCATCAGAGTAAATACCTAAAGAGTATAATTTTTCAATAGCTTGTTTCGCATAATGATTTGATAAATCACGGAACTTAGGAATGATTAAACGTTCAATTGTCGGCATGTATTGTGTATCTAAGTCAAGAGTACCTTTTTGTCCAGAGGCTAAATCATACGTATATTCAGAAATAACATCCTTTTCACTTACTACCGCATATCCACCATCAAAGCTCCCTAAACTCCCTAGGTTTTCTTCATAGTTTAGTACACGTGATTTACTTGTAGATAAACGATTTTTCACATGGCTTGTCTTACCATCGCTATAATTATAAACAGCTTCTGTAATCTGTGTTTCTGTTGCTCCCCAGAAGTTTTCATAGCCAGCATGACGACTATCAGTATCAATTGTTACAGTATTTTGGACTGCATTTTTTCCAGTCCCGGTTTGATAGGAATACGTTTTTCTCGAAATCACATTACCTGAAAAATAATCAGAGGCTACACGATTGTCCGTTACAGTCCCTTGTGAAAATTGGTAATCTACCAATGTATAGGTTATTTTCCCAGCAACAATTTTCTCTGTATACTTTTTCACAACACCATTCGATGTTTTTTGACCAATCGTAGCATAATCTACTACATCTGATTCATAGGCAATATTACGTGTCAATGTAGCACCATTACTTGCTGTTAGCTTTAAACTATATGCTTCAGTTAATTTTCCTTTAGATTCTTTTTGTGTAATTTTAATGTCTCTACTAGTGCCTTTAAATATAATAGGTGTTCCTGAAATGAAAACAGCTTCCTCATATGTATATTCATTTTTTACAGCACCTGTTGTTTCTAATGAAGACGCCGATGCATTATCTGGGATAGTAGCTCCAATAATTAATACAGCAAGAACCACTAACATTATTTTAGATAAATGTTTTCGCATTCTTTTTCTGTTCCTCTCTTTCATTCCATGCATATCCGCATCTGGAGCTGTCAATTATTTCTTTAAGATTACAAAATAATTAGGTGTGTCGACGAAAGCAAATGATAGGAACACTCGAACCCTTCACTACAATCAGCCCAAAAATAAGCTTACATATGCAAAAAAATTTTATATGAATAAACTTATTTTTTCCTAATCAACACACCTAAAAATTTCATGGTTAATATCCGCTCGCCTTCCACTCATATAGGGACAAAGTTTCTCACCATAAGCAAGCGCAAAAGAAAACACTTGTAGCTGATGCTTCTCTTTCGCTACAAATACATTTGTAACTGCCGTTTCACTTTCGTTACATAAGACATTTGTAACTGCCGTTTCACTTTCGTTACATAAGACATTTGCTGAAAGAAGTTAATCAACTAATATTAAATGAGCTTTGACAAAACGATCTGATAATACTACTAAACGATCAGAAGGTTTTAAATCAGATGCTTGAATAACTTTACCAGCTTTAATAATTGTTGCTTGGTCAATATTCATATCAATCATTTCACCAGCTTCATACCAACGACCATTTTGCCATTGACTAACGCTCTTCACATTAATTACAGCTGGGAATTTCGATTTAACTGACTGTAATTTACCTGTTAACATTAATGGTGCAACAGGCTTCGCTTTATTAAGAATATGAAGGGCCTGTACATGTCCATCTTTCACATAGAAGTATCCGTATTGACCTTCATATAAATGAAGTTCAATATCAGGAACGACACTGTATGTTTTGTTACCATCATCTACTATTGCTTTTGTTGAATTACTAACAGATAGTACAGTACGACTTGTTTTCTTGAAGACATTTGACTCGATCTTCATCGCATCATCAATTTCGATTACATAGCCATCTGCTTGCGATAAGCGTCCATAATATAACTCATGACCTGCTAAGTTTGGTGACATAAAACTATCACTTGTTACTTGCACAACTTGGGCATAATGATCACGTGCAGCACCGTCCGAAATAACAAAAGCTGTTCCATAAGCTAATAGTCCAGTAGGTTCGATTAAACGATCATTTCGAATTAGAATCGTTCCATCATGGAAGTATATTGTACCTGCAGATTTAAGTTTTAATAATTGATATTTAGTATCCACAGAAAGCATAGGCTCATAGTAAGTTCGCTCGTTGTTTTTCAATACAACAATCTTTTCAATGACTTCTTTGCCAAATTGTTTAACTGTTGCATAATAGGCTTCACTGCCAACGTAATTTTTCAACTGATCTTTATTAATTTTTGTGTTTCCAACATATACCGGAACTTTCGATGAAAAACTCATCGTTGATAAAGCCTTTGTTGTATCAGAACCAAATTGCCAATTGATAAAAGCATGTTGGTTTTTGACAGTTAATTTATTTGCATTGGCATTAACCGTTTGTATCTCACCTTTATATAAGTTTTCAACTAATGTACCTGTGTCACTAATTTCTATTTTCGTGACAATGGATGTGTTTCGATTTTTAAGGCTAAGTTTAACACGATCCCCTACATATAATGCGCTAATATCGACTGCAGAGGAGTTTTTTTGGTAGCTTGTATCTTTATTTATATAGTAGGTTGTTTCTTTTCCAAAATCCGACTTCAGCATAATGTATAGCCCGTTTGGATCGATACTTGTTACTACCCCGGCAAGTGTTTTAGTATTTTGTGAAACTGTTGGAGATTCTGTTTCTTTTGTAGAATTAGAAGTACCTCGAAGCTCAACAACACTTCGAAGGGAAATGTCCGCTTCTACTTTCATCCCCATCTTAAAACCTTCGATCGTTGTCTCTGTATTATTAATATACAGGCGGGCATTGTTATTTATATTGTATGTAACTTGACGACCGCTATCATTTTGCAAAGTAATATTACTAAGCTTTTTTTCTATTACTCCATTTGTATTTTCATATTCTGAAAATGTTACATCTACAAAAGTTCCAGTCACCATTTGGGCAGCATGTGCTGTTTGATTTGATGAAAACCCGAGAACCGCTAGTAACAAAATCATTAGTATGTATGGAATCTTCTTCAACAAATCCCACCTCCTAGAAAAATGTTATTAATAAATAGTATATCGTATTATTGGTAGTTTTTCCTATTCAAAAAGATACATTTTAGTGCTTTTAATTCCTTTTTAAATCTACCATTAGACACAAAGATAGAGGTAGCTTCCAATTTCAAGCTACCTTCCTTCATCAAACTTGAACGTCAATTGTATGTCCAGCTGTTGGATGTGGAGCATCTAACATTTCAACTAATTGTTCTGTATTTTGCTGTTGCATATCCATTGCTTGTTTCGTTACAGCTAGAGATACATTTTGCATTAAAGTTGCTTGATTCATTGCCATTGATAAAGCTGCGATATCCATTTAGTCCACCTCCTATTTAATTTATCGGTCAGTTGTTTCATTCATCAAGTAATTCTATCCATTTTAATAAAAAAACATCTACTGTCCTAAATAATAGACTCAATAGATGTTTTCTTATTACATTTTATTTTCGATAGTACGCCAAGCTTCTTCAAAGCCAATTCCTTTTTCTGAAGAAAAGACAATAAGAGGATCATTTTTTTCCATGTCTAACGTTTCTTTCACGACTTTTTTATGCTTATCCCATTTACCTTTTGGAATTTTATCTGCTTTTGTGGCAATGACGATACAAGGAATATTGTAATGCTTTAAAAAATCATACATCATGCGATCATCAGCTGTAGGGGGATGACGTAAATCAACAATTTGTACGACTGCCTTTAATTCATTGCGCCCTGTAATGTAACGCTCAATCATTTTCCCCCATGCTTCACGCTCAGTCTTTGAAACCTTTGCATAACCATAACCCGGAACATCTACAAAAAACAATTGCTCTTCAATTTTGTAAAAATTAAGCGTTTGTGTTTTTCCGGGCTTCGAAGAAATACGTGCTAAAGCTTTACGACCGATCATTCGGTTAATAAATGAGGATTTCCCCACATTTGAACGACCGGCTAGTGCAAATTCTGGCAGTCCATCTTCTGGATATTGGTCTGGTCTTACAGCACTTATGACCATTTCGACGTTATGGACTTTCATTTTCTTAAATACCTCCGTCCAGTGCAATGGCTAATACTTCATCAGCCGATGACACTAGTTTAAATGTTAGTTGTTCGCGTACACTTTCAGGAATATCCTCAATATCTCGCTCATTATCTTTCGGACAAATTATTGTCGTTAAGCCCGCTCGATGCGCACTGAGTGTTTTTTCCTTTAAACCACCGATTGGCAGTACACGTCCACGTAATGTAATTTCACCTGTCATTCCGACCTCACGGCGTATTGGACGGTGTAAAATTGCAGAAACAATTGCAGTTGCCATTGTAATACCTGCGGAAGGTCCATCTTTCGGTACTGCTCCTTCAGGAACGTGAATATGAATATCATGTGTTTCAAAATATTCTGCATCCACTTTTAGCTCTTCCATTTTTGAACGTACATACGATAAAGCCGTTTGAGCAGATTCCTTCATGACATCGCCAAGCTTCCCAGTTAGCTGCAATTTTCCTTTACCAGGTGTTAATGATACCTCAATTTGTAACGTATCACCACCCACAGTTGTATAAGCAAGCCCAGTAGCTACACCAATTTGATTTTCCTCTTCGGCTTGTCCATATCGGAAACGATGTTTACCGAGTAATTCCTCTAACGATTTCGAGTTTACTGTTACTCGTTTTTTCTCACCAGAAACGATGATCTTCACGATTTTACGGCATAGAGTTGCAATTTGACGCTCTAGTCCGCGAACACCTGCTTCACGGGTATAATAACGGATGATATCCACTACTGCTTCGTCTTTAATAATAATTTGTGTTTTTTTCAAGCCATGCTCTTTTAACTGTTTTGGTATCAAATGATTTTTCGTAATTTGCTCTTTTTCAATTTCTGTATAACCAGCAATTGAGATTACTTCCATACGATCTAGTAACGGACCAGGAATTGTACTTAAATCATTGGCAGTTGCTATAAATAATACATTTGATAAATCATAAGGTTCTTCGATGTAATGATCACTAAATGTATTATTTTGAGCCGGATCTAAAACTTCAAGCATTGCTGCTGAAGGATCTCCCCTGAAATCATTAGACATTTTATCAATTTCATCTAGAAGGAACACAGGATTAATCGTCCCCGCCTTTTTCATCCCTTGGATAATACGCCCTGGCATTGCCCCAACATACGTACGACGATGGCCACGAATTTCTGATTCGTCACGTACCCCACCTAATGAAATACGGATAAACTTGCGATCCAAACTTTCTGCAATTGATCGTGCTAATGATGTTTTACCTACACCCGGAGGGCCGGCCAAACATAATATGGGTCCACGTAACGATTCTTTCAATTGACGTACAGCTAAATATTCTAATATACGTTCTTTTACTTTTTCTAATCCGTCATGATCACGGTTTAAAATATCCTCTGCATGTGCGATATTCATGCGATCTTCAGTCGCCTTTGTCCATGGCAATGCCACAATCCAATCAATATAGTTTCGGATTACGCCACTCTCTGCACTAGCTGCTGGTAGCTTCTCATAGCGATCCAACTCTTTAAGCACTGCTTCTTTCGTGGATTCAGGCATTCCTGTTTCGTCAATACGTTTACGTAATTCAGCGACTTCGCCAGTTTTCCCCTCACGGTCTCCTAGCTCCGTTTGAATAGCTTTCATTTGTTCACGTAAATAATATTCTTTTTGCGTACGTTCCATGGATTGCTTAACTTTTGTATTAATTTTTTTCTCAAGATCAAGTACTTCTTGTTCGTCATGTAAACGAATAATTAAATGATCTAAACGCTTTTTTACACTGAGCATTTCTAATACTTCTTGTTTATCTGCAATCTTGAATGGCAAGTGTGAAGCAATGATGTCTGCTAAACGACTTGGCTCTTCAATGTCTGCTACAGTACTGATGGTTTCAGAAGTAATCTTATTGGAGGCTTTCGCGTATCTTTCAAAATGCGATAACAGCGTGCGCATTAAAGCCTGTGTTTCAATATCCTTATCGATTGTTTCCTCTTTAACATCGATGTCAACAACCGTATATTTTTCTAACGCCCGATAGTTAGACCATGTCGCACGCTCTACACCTTCTACTAAAACACGCAGTGTTCCATTTGGTAATTTAAGCATCTGTTTGACATATGCCATCGTACCAATTGCATAGAGATCTTGCTCATCAGGCTGTTCATCATGCATTTCTTTTTGTGTTACCAATAATATCAGTTGGTCCTCTAACATTGCTTGTTCTAGCGCCGCTACAGAACGATTTCTACCCACATCAATATGTAACACCATCGACGGGTATACTAAAAGTCCACGTAAAGGCAATAGTGGTACATTTGTTGTTTTTTGTATTGTCACCATGCGGGTATTCACCTCCGTCAAAATTTTCTTATTCACTCCCACGCTACTAGTATGTGTCTAAAAAGCTGATTCACACTTGTTAATCAATTGAGCCAAAAATTTCATCTAATTACAGTTGGCTTTATGTATGAATGAATAAAAAGCTGACTGTCGATATGTGCGAATATTGCACAATCGAAGTCAGCTAAATTACTCTTTATCTCATAACAATAGACAGCCACGTCTGTTCGTTATGCTGAAGTTTTTGTGTCGCTACCTTCATCGAGTTCAGTGCCATCTTCAAGAAGCAATTTCGGTTTTTCTTTATCCGTAATTGTTTTTGCCGTAATGATACATTTTTTCACGTCTTCACGTGAAGGTAGTTCGTACATTACATCAAGCATCGTTGACTCAATAATTGAACGAAGACCACGTGCACCTGTTTTTCGTTCAATTGCTTCTTTTGCAATTTCAGAAAGGGCACCTTCATCAAACTCAAGCTCAACACCATCTAGTTCGAGCATTTTTTGATATTGCTTAGCTAGTGCATTTTTGGGCTCCGTTAAAATTTGTACAAGCGCAGCCTCGTTTAATTGCTCTAGACTTGCAAGTACTGGTAATCGACCGATGAATTCTGGAATTAAGCCAAATTTCAATAAATCCTCTGGAATCAGCTTCGCCATAATTGAGCCTTCATCCACATCAATTTTGTTAGGATCTGAACCGAAACCAATTACTTTTTCACCTTGACGACGCTTAATAATGGATTCTATTCCATCAAACGCTCCACCTACAATAAATAAGATGTTTGTAGTATCAATTTGTAAGAACTCTTGGTGAGGATGTTTACGGCCACCTTGTGGTGGGACACTTGCAACTGTACCTTCTAAAATTTTAAGAAGTGCTTGTTGTACACCTTCACCAGATACATCACGTGTAATAGATGGATTTTCAGATTTACGTGCAACTTTATCGATTTCATCAATATAGATGATCCCTTTTTCAGCACGTTCGATATCGTAATCTGCCGATTGAATTAATTTTAATAAGATATTTTCAACGTCCTCACCAACATAGCCAGCTTCAGTGAGTGAAGTTGCATCTGCAATAGCAAAAGGAACGTTTAATATACGCGCCAATGTTTGGGCCAATAAAGTTTTACCGCTACCAGTTGGGCCGATTAACACAATGTTCGATTTCGCTAATTCTACATCATCAATTTTACTATTTGTATTAATGCGTTTGTAGTGATTGTAAACCGCAACAGCTAAAGCTTTTTTAGCACGATCTTGTCCTATTACATACTCGTCTAAAATCGTTAAGATTTCTTTTGGTTTCGGAATATCTTGGAATTCAATTTCTTCTTCAACGCCCAGTTCCTCTACAACGATTTCTGAACAAAGTTCGATACATTCATCACAAATATAAACACCAGGACCCGCAACTAGTTTACGTACCTGTTCTTGTGGCTTCCCACAGAATGAGCATTTTAAATTGCCTTTTTCATCATTAAATTTGAACAATATGTTTCACCCCTATTCAAGCAACAATCTTACAAGATTATTGAATCATTATCAAATAAATTGTCTGCATCCATTTACACCACGGCGTTTATGGTTCAAGATTTTTGACATTCATTGTACAAAAAACATGAATATTTACCGCAAAATCCGATAAATTCCAGCTTATCACCCTAGCGTGTGGTTATTTACGTTTAGACTTATACTAATGGCATACGTTTAACAAATGTAATCCACAACTTTTGGGATAAGCCTGAATCCCGCTAATCATACCTGTTATCTCCACATATGTGTAACTAACTGATTCTTCTGAAAGCTCCAGCGACCAGAGACCTTACGTTTAGTTAAGCTCCCTGCCCCTCGTCAGTTGGTATTGACTCGTGACTTTACTTTTTATATTCAGTAGTACAAGTTACAAATCCTTTAAAATCTATTACATTCGCCAGAGGCTTAACTTCATTCAGAAGAGGATGTATTTCGTTGTTCCTCATTTGGAAGAATTGAGACTTCAATCAATTGACATCCGCCGGAAGCCTTCTCTCTGCTGAATAAAGTCAAATTTTAGCATCGTGTGAAAAGTCAAACAATACTATGTATTAGAGAAATGTAAAGGCTTTGTCTATCCCCTCTTCAAAAAAGTTCTTCCTTTTGGAGGACCCTTTTACGGTGAAAGCAGTCGTAATTAACTAAACTAACCAACAGGGAATCCAGCTACACCTAAACACAAAATATGTGATAAAACAAGGCACGGTTTAATGCCGTACCTTGTTTTCATTTTTCTATCCAGTTACAAAAAAATCTTATTCAGTAATTTTAGCGTTTTCTACTAAAAATTCAACTGTTTTTTGAATTTTAATGTCGTTTTCAAGAACTGTTGTGCCACCTAAAGCACCAGTAATTTGCTCTTTTGTCATGTTAAATTGAGCAGCCATTTTTTCTAATTCAGCTTCGATATCAGCTTCAGTTGCTTCAACTTTTTCAGCTTCAGCAATTGCTTCAAGTGTTAAAGATACACGTACACGGCTTTCTGCTTCTTCTTTCATTTGTCCACGTAAATCTTCTTCTGATTGACCTGAGAATTGATAGTAAAGGTCTAAGTTCATACCTTGTGTTTGTAAACGTTGACCAAATTCTTGTAACATACGATCAGTTTCAGAGTTAATCATACCAGCAGGTACTTCAAATTCTGCACTCTCAGCAGCTTTTTCTACTAATTCATCACGAAGTGCTGCATCTGATTCTGCTTGTTTTTGTTCAGCAGTTTGCTCTTTGATTTTAGCGCGTAAAGCTTCAACACCCTCAACTTCTGGGTCTAATTCTTTAGCGAATTCGTCGTTTAATTCTGGAAGAACTTTTGTTTTAACTTCTTTTACAGTTACTTTGAAAGTAGCTTCTTTACCAGCTAATTCAGCTGCATGGTATTCTTCTGGGAAAGTAACAACTACGTCTTTAGATTCACCATTTTTAATACCTACAATTTGCTCTTCAAAGCCAGGGATGAATGAGCCTGAACCGATTTCTAGTGGATAGTCTTCACCTTTACCACCTTCAAATGCTTCTTCACCTACGAAACCTTCAAAGTCGATAACAGCTGTATCGCCTTCTACGATTGCTTCGTCTTCTTTAATTTCAAGCTCTGCTTTACGAGCTAATTGGTCTTGAATTTGTGTTTCTACTTCTTCATCAGTAACTTCTACTGGAAGTTTCGTAACTTCTAAACCTTTGTACTCACCAAGTTTTGGCTCTGGTTTCACTGTTACTTGAGCAGTAAATGTGAAATCTTTACCATGTGTGAAGTTTTCTGTACCAGAAATTTCTGGGTAATCAACTGGCATAATACCAGCTTCATCGATCGCTTTCGAATAAGATTCAGGAACGATGATTTCTAATGCATCTTGGTATAAAGATTCGATACCAAAGCGTTGTTCAAACATATTACGAGGCATTTTTCCTTTACGGAAACCTGGTACGTTAATTTGTTTTACAACTTTTTTGAACGCTTGGTCCATTGCTGCGTCTACTTCTGCAGCAGGTACTTCGATTGTAAGAGTACCGATATTACCTTCTTGTTTTTCCCATTTTGCTGACATGTATAAATACCTCCAAATAAATGATCAAGTTTATTGTTAGACAATTCATTCGTAACTACGATTTTGACAACCATTTTAGTATAACATAGATGCGTATAGTTTCAACTTATTTCATACTTCATGTAGTTCCGTTAATTTTTCTAACATTTGTAAAAAGTCAATGATTTCATAGTCCATTTCCTGTACTTTTCCGAGCATAGATTGTACAAAGTCTATATAACTATAAGCAATATCATCGGCTTCATACGGGCGCCATTCAAACGGATACGTCACAATGGCATGCTTCGCCATTAAATATTGTACCATTTCTAACGTCGTTGGGTCTTGCTCTAATTTATTTTCGATTATATTTTTTACTTCCCTATACTGAGGCAACTGATTTGGTAAGACTAAATTGTTAGGGTTAATAATTTTTGTTCCATTAAATTTTGAAACAGTAATCTCAATTGACACTTCTTGTTCCACTAAAAGGATTAATGCTAAGCTCTGAACAAATGGATGAATTGTTGGACATTCAATAATAGCTTTCAATGCTGTCTTTAATTGTCTTACATTCGTATCCATTAAGCGATGCAGCCGAATTGATTGTTCGTTTGGCGTTAATGCACTAAATTTCGAAAGTTCATATTCTTGCTCTTCTAACAATCGTTTTGCATCCTCTTTTTTTTGGAGATTCCTAGAAACCTCTTGATTCAAGCTTCTTAAGCGTTCAAATTTCTCAAGCTGATCTTCCGGAAGTACGTTTTCTTCAATTAATGTCGAAATTAACGACTCTACTTGATGATATTCCTTTAACTGCATACACACAGTAACATACAGTTCCATTACTTCCACATACAATGTCGTACCCATAGCAAACAATTGCTCACAAACATTTTTAACTTTATCGTATGTTTTTAATTCATATAAAGCATACGCGTAGGTACTTAATGCAATTTCATCTCCATCCTCATATAAAAACGCTTTTTCAAAGCTGGCCACAGCCTCTTCATATTGATAATTTTCCGCATACATATGTCCTTCACGTATTAATGTCTGAACAGCACCAGGAAAAACAACAATATTGTCATGTTTTATAACATGTCGTTTTCGCTTTGTCATTTTTCTCACCTCAACTTTTTTACTTATTAGTTCCTATATGAATTATCACCCGATCATGGGGTTGATTTTTGTATTTGACCGTGGGCTATACCAGGAATTTCGATAGGTTACTGGCGGTAGGCCACAAAAGTGTTATCACAGAACTCGGTGCGTTCCTCTACTGACTCTCACCAGGGTCTTATCTATAACGCTCCCCCTCATTTACTCCAATCAACCTCATTTGATGGTATTCGGTTTTAACAAATGTCATTTTAACTTTCAACAATGACAAGATAAATTTCTCCCTGATTATTTTTCGCTTTAGCATTTCATATTTTGTAATAAATTGTATTATAATTAATAATATCTTTCATTTATTACTGTTTACAGGCATTCAGCTAACGGCTAACTTACTTGCATCGGTAAAAACCCCACGTCATGTGGCATTACCGAAATGACCGACATTCAAGCCTAAGCACAAAGCTGATTCCGGACGCAATTATGCCGTGGCATAATTGATGGAAAAAGTTCTTCACAAGGAGTGGAATACATGCAATTAATAAATACAGTTAGTGAATTTGGTAGTAGCATCTCTCCTATGTTTGAGGCACTATCAATTAAAGTTGTTTCGTTTTCTACAGCGGACAATCCCCATCACAAGGATTACCCGATTGAATTTGAAATACTCACACGGACAAAGATTGATTTATACACGCAAGAAGCAATTACACATATTATAAGTATCCAAGGTTACATTCCTGGCTCCATTTCAATTGGACACCAACATGAGTCACTTTTTATTATTCCCCAAAGTGTACACATTGAATGCAACTATAAACTTCTAAGTATCGACAAAAAAGATATGCAACGAATCTTACAGCACTCTCAACCGAATCTTCATTATAGTGAATGGCTAATCGACGCCATTAAAAATGCAAATATTCTTGTAGAATTAAAAACCAATCAAAATACCTTTACTGAATGGCCGCTCGGTATAAAATCAGCTCTAATATCATAACTAAGACGAGACATACTTAAATAGGTATGTCTTTTATTGTGTGCTCCTTTTAAGTCTTTCCCATTTTTGTTGCTTGTCTATCATATCAACTTTCTCTTGATTCTGGAATTCCCATTGCGAATATACTTCTATATCACTAGAAAACTTCACTAATCAACAAATTTACCGTTGAAGCATTATAATAAAAAGACCTAGTTCCTATAAGCATCTTTACTATGTCTCTGCATTGTAATTAAAGTAATATCAAAGCTAGTGATCCTCAAGGAACACTTTAAAAAGAATGCTCTTATAGAGAATTAACTTAACATCGGGGGAATTATATATGAATATCAAAAATACATTACAATCATTTTCAACCATGACACCTTCAGCACGACAAGATTTTATGTTACAAAAGGGTGATTGGTTGTTACAAGAAATGTTAACGCACATTGGTTCACCAGATGCCGAATTACGAGATAAATTAGTTTATCGAACTTTTATTGATATACTTAGCGACAATTTATTGAGCACTGAACAGCTACAATATTTATTTGATACTGCAATTAGTGACGATTTTTTATATTTAAACATAGGTGAAGAAATGACAGATAGTGTCTTCACACGTTCGTTTTCTGCTTTACTTGTAGCAAGTATTCTTGCAAAAGATGCTGAACAACTGATTTTAAATGAAGATCATCTACAAATTTTCTTTCAAAAAATCGGTCGCTTTTTATTATTGGAAAAAGATACAAGAGGTTATGTTCAAGATAAAGGTTGGGCGCATAGCATTGCACATGGTGCAGATCTAGCAGCAATGACGATTAAACATCCTAAATTTGATTTACAGCATGCGCCTTTAATCTTGCACGCATTGAAACTTGTTACTTGGAAAGATATTGTCTTTGTCAACGATGAGGAGGAACGCTTAGTTAACATAATTGAAGCGTTACTAGCTCGTGACTACTCCGAGGAAGCATTAATAGAATTTGTCGAACAGGTATTTGATAAATTTGAAATGCATTTAGTGACACAAGGCTATAACGAAGCCTTTTTTAGCGGACGTACATGTACATTAAATTTAATGAAAACATTGTATTTTGCCTTAAAGATGCATAACCTAGCCCCAAAACTTCAAAATACTATCTACGGACAAGTCGCAAAATGGCTAAAACTAGGCGCATAAAATGTCTGGCGTAATCCGCCGAATAAAGATAAATTCCACTTTCTCTCTGCTTCGAACATTTATTTTCGTCCACATACCAAATTTAGCAAACTAAGGATTCCCTTAGTTTGCATTTTTTACTTTCCTGGTAAAACATCGAGAATGAAATAAATGGAAGTTAATAATTATATTAACATAATTTATATTCGTTTCCGAAATACTTCTTTCCAATCATCCCTGACATTGAGAGTTTATCCTGATATATCCACAATTCTACTTTTCGTGTAGTCATCTTTTTTTAAAACGCAACAAAAAAGCATTCAACACCTTAACACAACGGCGATTTTATTACAAAATGACGTCTAAAATGTGAAATGACATTTTCACACAAAAAACAGTTTACATAGTTAAAGATGAGAAACTCAGTGTTTTCAACGTTCTAACAGTGTTTATTTTATTAAACACAAAAATACTAATATTGAAATAACGATTTTTGTTCAAAAAATGTTCATATTCTCCCCCAGTTTACTATTAAAAATATAAAAAAATAATTTTTTTCTTTAAAACAGGGCGTATAATCCTATATGCAAACAATGACATTTGTGTCGATCGATTATGACACATTGTTTAAAAATCGATTACACAGATTAATAATTTTGCGAACGCTTGCACTAGACCAGTCAAATACTAGATTCAATGTTTCATAATGAACCATGTCATTGTAAGTATTTCTGATCATTTGATTGGTACAACAATTAAAAGAGGTGACCGTATTACCCACTATTTATAATTTCGAATCTATATAAAACAAATGAAATTTATGAATAGCCGTTTTATAGAAAGGAGTCAAACATGAAGAAAAAGTTAAGTTTAATGTTTATTGCATTTGGTGCGCTTGCAGTTCTTTCTGGCTGTGAACCCCTAACAATCTTTGATCCAAAAGGGCCGAATGCCAAAACATTATCAGACACAATTATTTTATCCATTATTACAATGGCCTTTATATTACTAGTCGTGTACGTGCTTTTAGCATTTATGTTAACAAAATACCGTGCTTCAAAAACACCTGCCGATTATGAGCCTCCTCACGAAGAGGGTAGTCATCTACTTGAAATTACGTGGACAGTTATCCCTATTATCATAGTGGCATTCTTAGCAATTGTTACTGTAAGAACAACAAGTACAGTAGAGGCAACACCAGAAGGTTATGACAATAAAGAGCCACTTGTTATTTACGCATCATCTTCTAACTGGAAATGGCATTTTAGCTATCCAGAGCAAGGTATTGAAACTGTAAACTATGTAAATATTCCAACTGACCGTCCAATCGAGTTCAAACTTTACTCTTTCGGACCAATCACAAGTTTCTGGATTCCGCAATTAGCTGGTCAAAAATACGCGATGAGTGACATGTTAACAACTATTCACCTTGCCGCAGATGAGGTTGGTTCATTCATGGGCCGTAACTCTAACTTTAGCGGTCGCGGATTTGCTGAAATGGAATTTGAAGCGCAATCTATGACACAAGAAGACTTCGACAAATGGGCTACTGATGTAAAAACAAAAGAAAAACCATTAACAGAAGAAAAATTTGATGAACTATTAAAAGCAGAACACGTTGGTCGTTCAAGCTATTCATCTACACACTTAGAATTTAGTCCAGCTCCAATGGAACACAGTGAACACATGAAAATGGGAGACATGGATCATAGTGATATGGACCATGGGGATCATTCTGATTCACAAGAAAATTCTGAAGCAACACATTCACATTAATTTTCAAACCCGAAAGGAGCGCATCCAATGAGTATGGAAGAAGTATTCCATCCTATGCAAGAACCGATGATTTTAGCGGCAGCTATTAGTATCGTAGTTGGAGCAGTGGTAATTGTAGCTGGCCTTACGTATTTCAAAAAATGGGGCTATTTCTACAAAAACTGGCTATCAACTGTTGACCATAAAAAAATCGGTATTATGTATATCGCTGCAGCACTTTTGATGCTATTCCGCGGCGGTATCGATGCATTGTTAATGCGTGCACAAACGGCAGTTCCTGATAACGGACTTCTTGATGCACAACACTATAATGAGATTTTCACAACACACGGTTTATTAATGATTTTATTCATGGCTATGCCATTCGTAATTGGTTTAATGAACATCGTTATCCCACTGCAAATTGGTGCACGTGACGTTGCCTTCCCACGTCTAAATGCAGTCAGCTTCTGGTTATTTGCAGCTGGTTGTGGTTTATTAAACCTATCATTTATCATCGGTGGTTCACCTGATGCTGGTTGGACAGCTTACTTCCCACTATCTGGGACAGAATTTAGTCCAACTGTTGGGAACAACTACTATTCTTTAGCTTTACAATTATCAGGGATTGGTACGTTAATGACTGGTGTTAACTTCATCGCAACAATCATTAAAATGCGTGCACCTGGTATGACATTAATGAAAATGCCAATGTTCACTTGGTCAATTTTAATTACAAACATTATTATCGTATTTGCATTCCCAGTTTTAACTGTAGCACTTGCATTAATGATGTTAGACCGTCAATTCGGTACACAATTCTTTGCCATGCAAAATGGCGGTATGGATATGCTTTGGGCCAACCTATTCTGGGTTTGGGGACATCCTGAGGTTTATATCGTTATCCTACCTGCTTTCGGTATTTTCTCTGAAATCATTGCGACATTTGCACGTAAAAACTTATACGGCTATAAATCAATGGTTATGAGTATGGTCGTTATTTCGTTACTATCATTCTTAGTATGGGCCCACCACTTCTATACAATGGGTCACGGTGTAATGGTAAACAGCGTATTCTCTATTACAACAATGGCAATCGCTGTTCCGACAGGGGTTAAAATATTTAACTGGTTGCTCACAATGAGACACGGTAAAATTCAATTTACAACTCCTATGCTTTATGCTCTTGGCTTTATTCCTATCTTCACAATTGGTGGGGTTACAGGGGTAATGCTTGCAATGGCAAGTGCTGACTATCAATATCATAATACGATGTTCTTAGTTGCCCACTTCCACTATGTATTAATTCCAGGTACAGTATTTGGTGTACTTGCAGGTTACCACTACTGGTGGCCAAAAATGTTCGGTTTCCGTTTAAATGAAAAACTAGGTAAAACTGCTTTCTGGTTTATCGCAATTTGCTTTAACGTAACATTCTTCCCTCTATTCATTTTAGGTTTAGATGGTTACGCTCGTCGTATGTACACTTACTCTGAGTCTACTGGCTACGGTCCATTGAACATGCTATCGTTCATCGGTGGTCTTGGTCTTGCTGTCGGCTTTGCGTTAATCGTATATAACATTTACTACAGCTGGAAACATATGCCACGTAATGAAAAAGCAGATGTTTGGGATGGTCGTACGCTAGAATGGGCTACTCATTCTCCAGTACCAGAATATAACTTTGCAGTAGTTCCAACTGTTACACGTTTAGATGAATACTGGTTCGCGAAAAAAGAAGGTCGCGATATTACAGCCGGTAAAATTGAAAAGATTCACATGCCTAACAACACTGGCACACCATTCTGGATGAGCGGATTCTTCTTCCTTGCAGCATTCTTCGCTGTATTTAATCTATGGATTCCAGCCATCATTAGTATGATTGGTGTATTCGGCTTTATGATTCACCGTTCATTTGAAAAAGATCATGGTCGATACATTTCAGTTGAAGAAGTTATGGCAACTGAGAAAAGCTTGAGAGGTGATAAATAATATGAAAATCGATTCTTCACTTCCATTAGAATATAGTACAGAAGAAAATCGCCTGAAAATTTTCGGTTTCTGGATTTTCCTTGGCGCCGAAATCGTATTATTCGCCACACTATTTACAGTGTATTTCACACTTCAAACACGTACTGGTAGTGGCCCAAATGGCGCTGAGATTTTCGAATTAACACCAGTATTATGGGAAACATTCTTATTATTAACAAGTAGTTTCACAATTGGTCTTGGTGTTCATGCAATGCGTATTGGTAATAAAAAAGCGATGATGGCATTTTTCATCATCACACTTCTATTAGGTCTTGGCTTCTTAGGCATTGAGATTGATGAATTTATCACATATGTTGATGAAGGTGCAACAATTACAACAAGTGCATTCTTATCGGCATTAATGACTTTACTTGGTACGCACGGTGCCCACGTAACATTCGGTTTCTTCTGGGGCGTTGCAATTTTAATCCAAGTAGCTAGCCGTGGTTTAAACCCACAAACGGCTAACAAAGCGTTTATCTTCTCACTGTACTGGCACTTCCTAGACGTTGTTTGGATTTTCATCTTCAGCTTCGTCTACTTGAAAGGACTGATTAGCTGATGAAGGAATTATTCCCAAAACAACATGTGATGGGCTTCGGCTTCTCACTATTACTAACACTTGTAGCTTTATCTGTTGTTAAATTCGATATGTCTTTTAACATGGCATTTGCTGTTTTACTAGTAACTGCTCTTGCGCAAGCAACTGTACAATTAGTATTATTCATGCACATCGGTGAATCTGAAGACAAGAAAACGTTATATACAACGATTTTATATTCAGTATTCGTAGGTGTTGTCACAATCATTGGTACATTATTCGCAATGATCTGGGGCTATAATTGATAAACAGAGCCGAGAAAATGATATCATTTTCTCGGCTCTTTCTTTTTTTCATACTTTTTTTCAACGCCAAAAGCACATCCAAAAATACCACCCCTTCTAATGTCTTGCCCCCCTCACGTACTTATTTACATAACATAGCACGCACTGAACTGTTAAAAGTTTGATAGCTATCTCATTTTTTGAAGACCGCCAATTTACAAAAGGCTTTTTAGGTTCAGCATGTTCACCTATAACAAACTACTAGCTAATATAGTCCCTTGCTACAACACAAAACCATTAGAATCCTCTATTCAATACACTAATGATCTCTTATTGTTTTAGCACCATTGCGATTTTATTTCGGAATAACTAAAAAAGGAATATATGGGCGTAATTCAACTTTTTATATCATGAATAAAATGAAATTGCTTACCCTTCAATTATTATTCAAGAACCACTTTTCTTGCGACTTAGGATAAGTAGGAAGGCTTATAAACAGAGGCATAGGTTGGGCATTTACTATTATTTTAATATTGAACTAGTATTATTTTAAAAATAACGAAACTTTTCCTTTTATAGTAATGTATACTAATAGATATTGTTTTTACCAAGAATAGGAGATGAAAGAATGAACAAGTTTTTTAAAGTTTTAAGTGTTGGAGCACTAGCATTGACACTAGCAGCTTGTAACAGTAGCGCTAGCCCAACGAAAGGTACAACTAAAACAAGTGACCTCACTTTAGAGCAAGTGTATGACAAAGCAGTGAAACGCCAAGAAGACATTAAAAGTGCCAGTGCAAAAGCGGAAGTGACTCAAGAGGCAAAAATGGGTTCAGGTGACAAAGCAGAGGCCTTTACCAGCGATACAAAAATGGACGTGGATGTAGTTAGCGATCCACTGGGTATGCACTTCTCAATGACAACGACAGCGCCAGATATGCTTGACGAAGGCGATGAAAATAATGAAGCGTCAGTTGAAATGTACATGAATAAGGATCAAGGTATTTTCGTAAAAGACGAAACTTCCGATAAATGGTTAAAGTTACCAGGAGATGATTTCGATTCGATGTTAAAGGAGACTTCATCAGCAGCAAACGCTAAGGAACAATTAGAACAGCTTAAAAAGTTTGTCGGTGATTTTAAATTCGAGCAAACAGATGATGCATATGTCTTAACTTTAGACGCAAAAGGCGATAAATTTAAAGAGCTTATCGATTCTGAAATGAAAAAATCGATGAAAGATCTTAACCTTCAAGAAAATCCTCTTGATAATTTAACGATTAATAAAATGGACTACGTACTATACATTGATAAAGAAACTTTTGATACAAATAAAATAGATGTAAATATGGATCTGAAAATAAAAGTGGAAGATGAAGAATTTTCGTCAAAAACGAAGACAGTTGTAACATATACTGATTTCAATAACCTAAAAACAATCGACATCCCACAAGAAATTATCGATAACGCACAAACTGTTCCACAGTAAACAATATAAAAAAGGAATCTGCATACTTTAATGTACGCAGATTCCTTTTGCTTTGGGTAACACTCCAATTAGAACATCAAAGTTAGCATATTGGACGAGTCTCTTCGCTAATGAAATGACTTCACTAACGGAAATCGGTCTCATTTAAGCTTAACAACAAACGCAATAATTCCCTTGACTATTCCATCTAAGTACTTCTACTGATCCATAGAAGCATTTACATTTGATATGCTGTAGCCTCTATAGCATAATGGTGTAATCCTTCAAAATCCTTCAATTCCGATTTAAGATGATTATACGTATATTTATAGCTCATTCCCAGTTTATCTACAATTCGTAAAGATGCTACGTTTTCAGGATGAACAACAGCAATAACTTTATATAAACCAATCTTATGAAACGCATAACTTAATAAAGCTTGTGCAGCTTCATACGAAATCCCCTGCCCTCTATAAACTTCTGAAATACCATAATATATTTCGACTTCTGTTTCTTTTATATCATCTGGACCGAGGCCACAATAACCAATTAACTTTTGGCTTACCCTATCTACAATGGCTAGATTAAGCTTATATATTTTAGTAGGCGTATTTTTTTGGTTACATTGAATGGACCACTCTATTACTCGTTGAACATCGTCACGGCTAGGCACATCCTCTGGGATAAATTGATAAAAATTAGGCTCAGAAACGACTGTATATAACTCATCCAAATCAGTTAAAGCATATGGACGAATCACTAGTCTCTCGGTTTCAATATGTAGATTTAAAAACATAATGATTACTCCTTCAAGTGAATTAAAATTCTTTTGTGTACATAGACTAGTCCCAATAATTCTTCATTAAATCAGTTGCCCAAATTGGCTGTTTTATTTCGTCTTTTGGTAAAAACTCTTTCATGACAGGTTTTATATCAATGATTGGTGTTCCATCAATAGCATCTAAGCCTTTGACGATTAATGTTCTATCCTTTAATTCTAGTAATTCTACAACAGTTACCCCTATTTTATTAGGCCTATTTTTACCTCTCTGTGCAAAAATACCGACTTCCGGATAGTCCGTATTATTTCTTGGATGTCTCGCTTCATATTGGATTTTTTCATCTGCAACTTTGTCAAAATAAAAAATGATTTCTAAATGAGAAAAATCATCAATCCCCTTTAAAGATGATTCATACATATCTTTTGTCAATTCAATAGTAGAAATGACGCCACCCCAATTGTCGTCTTCAATCATTTTTCGACTGTTGCTCACTACAGCTATTGGTTTAATGTTATAGATCATATTAACGCCTCTTCCCCTCGTGAAATTCTTTATGTACATTTCCGTTTAATTCCAGTATACTTCAGCTACCGCCGATGATATAGCAAATATGCCATGGAAAATTAAAACACATGCTTTCGCTGTTCCTTTTTGTTTTATAATTCCTAAAAATTAAAAACATGAAAATGTTGTGAGGATTATGATATGGTATATTATCTACAATGCTATTTTAGAAGGTGGAAAACATGCTAGAAGTAAGTGAAAGTAAATTAACGCAATACGTTATACATTTTATTGACGATACACTCGTGTTAGGTGAGGAATCATTATCACAGCCAGAGGTCATGTTAGAGGCAGCTTTTACACAGCTAGCGTTTAGCAAAATTGATTTGGAGCAGCAATTCGAATTTTTTCATGAAACAGATATTGGGTTAAATGAAGTGCACACATATGTGAGGGCAATTTTTGATCAGGAGAATAGTTTCCTTGAACAATCAACCAACATTGCTAAACACTTACATAGTGTATCTCAACATCCTAACATTAAAAGTGGCGAACTGTTTATTGGATTATTTGACAATTGTTTTTTATCTACAGAAGCTAAAAAAATAATCGCCATCGTTAAAATTGATGAGAAAGAAATGTTTTTAGATGTGAAAAACGACCAAAACAAAATGGTTATTAACGGAATCGATGGCATTAATGTAAAGAAAGTCAATAACATGGCCATTATCGTAGATATGGGAACGGAACAGGCACCTGCTGTCTTTATGAAAACGAAAAGGAAAGAAGATATTATCTACTGGCAAGAACGATTTTTAAAGATTAAAGCTGCAGATGAACATTATTATAAAACGAATTTAGCGTTAACAGAATGCAAAAAATATATTTTAAAAGAAGAAAGCTATACAAATACTGAAAAGCTAGGTCTTTTAAATAGAACGCTTGATTATTTTAGAAATGAAGATGAATTTCAAGTAAATGATTATATTGATACGGTATTTGAAAATGCGGAGCCAACACAAAAAGATATTATTATCAATTCGGTAAAACCTTATGAAACCGTTATTTCTGAGAGCGCACTTGAAAAGGCTGAGAAAAAATATAAACGTAAAATCAAACTCGATTCCAATATTGAGATCCAGGTAAACGTACAGGATATCGAGCAAGTAGATGAACTAATTGAAGTAGGTTACGATGAATCTACAAATCGAAAGTTTTATAAGATTTATTTCCAGGAAGAACTATAATTAAATGTATGGGAATGAGACTCTCCTAGTTTAGGGGAAGTCTCTTTTTTTCCACATCACCATAACGTGTGGTTGATTTCAGTTGAGCGGGGCAACAGGTGTGTTTGTGCGAAAGCGGAGTGCTAACAGAGCAGACAGAGACAGGGTGTTGGTCACGAGGACGTTGTTGCTTTTATCCTTCGTTCTCTTCCCTCGCTTCGTTACAGGGTCTCCCAGTCTCCAATCCTATCAATTTATATGGCATACAAACAAATGTCATCCAAATCGTTTGGTGATGTCCCTTTTTTTGTAATTTATTTCTTTATACAACCGAGTTGGAACAGGATAATCTTTAGTTGGCGCATGAAATGTTAAACTTGTATTCGTAGTAATAATGCGAATTGCAGTAACCGTATGCCAAGCAACACGTCCTAAAGTCCAATTTTCAGACGTTATTTCCTGCTTAAGTGATTCGTCAGTTAGAGTATTCAATAACTTCTGTGTACAATTGGCTTCGAACCCCAAGACTTAAAAAAAACCATTTAAAGTCTGATACATAATAATATCCCTCTTTTCTTGCATAAATATTTAATAATTCCACCGATCAATTATGCCTCGGCATAATCGCTTCCGGAATCGGAAAGGGAGCTGTGCGTTTACAAATTAGTAGAGTTTATCAATATAATCATTTAATTCTTTTTGATTAATCGATCCCTTTATCGTGTACTTTAATATACCTTTAGAATCAAAAATAAAAGTTGTTGGATAAGCCATTATTCCAAATGATTTTTGAAGTGTACCATCTAAATCAAGAAATATAGGGAAATTCAAATTGTATGTATCTTGAAATTCCATAGCATTTTCACTACTATCATGAGAAGTCGCATTAATCGCTAACAGCTCAACATTTTCAGATTTATTATTATAAAAATCCCTTAATTCCGAAGCCTCTTCTTGACAAGGCCCACACCAAGATGCCCAAAAGTTAACGATTAGGACCTTTCCATTGTATTCTTTAAATGTTGTTGTTGATTCGTCTAATCGTGTTAACTTTGCATCAAAAACTAGCTGTTTTGTTCCATCTTCATTTTCTACTATTGGGTTAACTGTTGCTTCTTTTAGCAATACATTTTTCACAACAATTCCAGCAAGTAATATGATTAACAAAGCTGAGAAACATAAACCTAAACGCTTCTTAATCTGCATAAACGATCACCTAAATTACCCCTTTAAAAATCAATTTTTCTCAAACGTTCCTAGATTGAATTTTGATAAGCTATTATTAATTTTTCTTTGGCTTTCTGACCAGCTAATCCTGTTTTTAATAATTCATCCGATAATTGATGATCTAAAGTTTTTGTATATTGTTTTAATAGGTTATCTACTAAAATATCGGGTATCTCGCCTGTGCTTTGATCTGTATCTTGTCCCTTTGGTAATTTGGTTTCTTTTATCATTACTCTTTCACCATTCAATTTGGTTACATAATGGCGAATATAACCATCTTCTTTTTTAATTTCATATTTTGCTTTGCTCTGTTTATTTTTATCTAAAAATATATCTGGAGATAGTCTATTTAGTTCATCTTTTTTAATTGTATTTATGTAATTATTATTTGTAGATTGGATTATCATTCTATTGACCTCTTTCATTCGTTTTTTAATTTTCCATTATATAAGATTGGATCATCACCATAACATGTGGTTGATTTCTGTTCCGACTGTGCACTTTCCTAGGGGGCGCCCGATGAGCACTTGAGCCAACAAATGTTTTTTGCGCGAAAGCGAAGCGGCAGCGGCAAATGTTTTTTGCGCGAAAGCGAAGCGGCAGCGGCAAATGTTTTTTGCGCGAAAGCGAAGCGGCTCCGATGTTGATCACGAAGGAGCGTTATCACAGGACGTGATGCTTTTAGCCTTCGTTCTCCTATGCGCTCGCTTCAGGGTCTCGGGCCAACAGATGTTTTTTGCGCGAAAGCGTAGTGCTAACGTAGCGGCAGCAGCACGATGTTGGAAGGCGTTATCACAGGATGTGATAGTTTTAGCCTTCGTTCCTCTATTACTGATCCCCAAGGAGTCGCCCGGTCTCCACTCCAATCAACAAATAGGCACAACTTTTAGTGACTAACCAGTTAATTACCATTTTAGCCAATTTTATTAATTCAGTCTACTCTCTATAGAACGTAGTATCTATCCCCCTTTTATTCAATACAATCTGGCAAGATGACATTTTTTCAGCTGTGAAAAATTTTTCTAACAAATCAGTACTGACTACTCCCACAGCTAAAGCAGTGGGGTTCTTATGTACTTAAGAGAAGCGTTACAAGAATCATTAGATTTTTTCGCTTTTTGGTAGCAACGTAATTGTTTTCGATAGTGTTTTGATTCTTGCATTAAAGTATATTGTTTTACTGCATAAGACAAAGTTGT
>NZ_JBHZDH010000041.1:0-36923 GCF_042755925.1 Lysinibacillus sp. NPDC059133
TTGTTGCTGTCGCTTCGCTTTCGCACAGAGCAAAGCTTCCTGGGGGCGTCCGATGAGCCGCTTCGCTTCGCTGCAGGGTCTCGGGCCAACAGATGTTTTTTGCGCGAAAGCGTAGTGCTAACGTAGCGTCAGCAGCACGATGTTGGTCACGAAGGCGTTATCACAGGACGTGATGTTCTTAGCCTTCGTTCCTCTATCGCTAATCCCCAAGGAGTCGCCCAGCCTCCACTCCAATCAACTTATATACATGACATACGTTTTGTGAAATACCATCCTCAAGTTCTATTTATCGGCAAAATCAACACGTTTTAACAACGGAAGTATAAGTTACCTCCATTTGAACATAAAAAAGCCTCTCAATCCCTCAAAGGGACGAGAAGCTTATACTCGCGGTACCACCCTAATTGTAGCACAACATTGTACTACCACTTAAAGCACATTAACGTTGTGCATCACGAAATAACTTACTTCATTCAGTTATTTAGCTCAGAAGTGATGTTCATTGTTATTTGCATGTTTGGGCTCACACTATCCCCAAATCGCTTAACTACGCCTAACAAATACTGTCTTCGTCTTTGCCTGTTTGCATATGTGTTCAAAATAATTACTATTACCATAGTATATGAAAATCAAACAATCACGTCAAGCTTCACTTATTGCGTTCAAATGTCTAACAACAGCGTTTAAACTTGATCGGCTTCCTGTGCTTCTTCAACAGATGTTTGAATTTCAGTAAGGTCAATATCATATTGTAACAAATGGTCCCAATCGTCTGCATTTAGTAAATCAAGCTGTGCCTCTACAAGCATTTTAAAACGATTACGGAATACCTTTGATTGCTTTTTCAACTCATCAATTTCAATTGTCACTTTACGAGCCTTTGTTAATGCCTCATTGACAATACGATCAGCATTTTTTTCTGCTTCTTTTACAATGAGTTTAGCCTCTTTTTGAGAATTTCTTCGTACTTCATCAGCTGCTTCTTGTGCAACAACAATTGATTTTTGTAACGTTTCCTCTAAAGAGTTAAAATGTCTCGCTTGTTCTAAGGAAATTTCCAGTTGTCTGTCTACTTCTTTTTTTTCACGTAACAAAATCTCATAGTCTTTTATAATTTGATCTAAAAATTCATTTACTTCATCTTCAGCATAACCTCTGAAAGATTTAGTAAACTCCTTATTATGTATATCAATAGGTGATAATGGCATACGATCCTTCTCTCCTTTACATGTACATTCGTACTTTCTATTATACAATTGTTCCAACCACTTAGCAGTAAAAATTAATGAAATTTACTTGATTTTCAGCTTTTTTGGGTCAATCGACCGATTTGTAATCGAATTTTATCTTTTTTTGTACGGCCTTCAGTCATCATAATTTTTATTCGACCACTTCCACGTACAGATAAAATATCTCCTTCTTGTAATTCAAAGGCAACCGTATTCCGTTCAGTCCAATTGACACGTACCTTTTTACCTGTAATTAATGCTTGTGCTTTCTGGCGAGACGTATTTAAAACCGTCGAGATAATTACATCCAAACGCATAGAAGAAACAGTATGAGACTCTTCTAACCACTCTTCCTCGTTTGGAAGCAGTGTCTCTGTCTCTTTAATCGATTCTACATGTACCTTTACTTTGCCGATGCCTGTTAAATGTAAGCGTACATATTCCGCTACCTCATTCGCTACTACAAATTGTACTAGTTGTTCATTCACACGAATATCACCGAATTTACCACGATTCAGTCCTAAAGATAATAATGCTCCAAGAACATCCGGATGTCGTAGTTGGACAAATTTCACAGGGTATTGAATCGTAAATACGGTAAGCTGAAAGTCTTCCTCCACAGGCTCATAATAAGTAGGATAAATCAGCATGCGCTGTCTTTCTGCATTATCAAAGAGTCCAGCATTAGCTGTTTTCAATGTGTCATACTGTCCAATAATCGATGTAACAATAAAACGTTGCCGAGGATCTAGAAAATCAGTAAGCTTTGGAGCATATCGATCCTCTACCTCTTGCTGCCAGCTCACAACCTGTTCGATAAAAGGTTGTTCATCTTTTCTAAAATGCTGTATTAAATGCTCCATGTAACTTCACCTCTATTATCACTCTTTTATCTGTACAATTTCATTGGTATTTTATGGTTTTATATCAGTATATATTGATTATCCTTTTTTAAACATACAAATTAATTAGTAGGCTCTGATTTCCGCTACGGGCTACTCGCTTTCCTGCGGGCGAGCGTCGAGCCGCTTCGCTCCGTGCAGGGTCTCGTCTGTCTCGCTTTCCCGCGGGAGTCGAGTAGCCCTCCGCTACAATCAGTTAAAATGGGTATATATTCGCAAAATATCAACAAAAATTTTTATATTTAATAATAGATGCAACGACACCCTTCACTCAAATCCACATTACGTTTAAACTAATGTCACTCCAACTTTTAGTGGATAAGTCAAAATATGCGTGATTATAGTAGGAATGCTTTCATACCAACAATACTTTTTAATTTTAGTATTGGTCCTTAAATTCAGTTGGATTTTCTTTAGTAATGCCAGAACACTAATCTATACTCATGCTTAGGAATTCTAGGAATCATGACTAAATTGTAAAGCAATCATTTAATGTATTATTCCCCATAAATAAAAAATCCCCACCGTTCGTGAGGATTTCTTTTATTAAAACATAAAGTATATTTTTTGAATAACAATAAAAAGCCCATTTTTAATAAAATTAAGCATAAAAATTGCCACAATTGGTGAAATGTCAATCATCCCAATTGGAGGGATGAATTTCCTAAAAATCCCCAAATAAGGCTCACATACTTTTTTCAGGAAACGGCCAATTGCTGAATCTTGTACAGCAGGCACCCATGACATTAAAACATATCCAACTAACATATAAGAATACACGTTAAATGCTAATGATATATAACTTAGAATTATCCATAAATCCATATAAACTACAATCCTCGCTATTAATTATCGTCTAAAATAAAATTCGAAATTTCGCCAGACACTTCTACATTTTCAGGTGTGCATAGGAAAATGTCTTTACCAATTCTTTGAATATCACCGCCGAGTGCATAAACTGTGCCACTTAAAAAATCAATAATCCGTACACCTTGTTCTCGTTCAATTCGTTGTAAATTGACAATCGTTGCACGCCTATTTTTTAAATGTTCTGCAATGTCCTGCGCTTCGGCATAAACTCTAGGTTCAACTAATACAACTTTTGCACCTTTAGAATTCATTGCTGTCTGCAAACTGACAATATTGTTTGTAGGTGTTGTACTCTGCGGAAAAATTTCCTGAGCCGGTGCCTTTCGCTCCTTCATAACTTTTTTAGGCTTCACCGATTGGATCTGTTGCTGCTGTTGTACGGGTTGTTGCTGTTGAATAGGAGCTTGAGTGATTTCTTCTTCTATTTCTTCCTCAAGATAAAAGAAATTTTTAATTTTATTTTTCATGCTCATCCCGTTCCCCTCTTTCATTTCCAACAAGAGCCGTTCCAACTCGAACAAATGTAGCCCCTTCTTCTACCGCAATTTCAAAGTCATTAGACATGCCCATTGATAACTCGGTACAAGGTGCGTGTGCGAATCCTTGCTCGGCTATTTGCTGTTGACATTGTTTTAATTGCTTAAAAATAGAGCGAATAATTGTATCCTCATCTGTATTCGGTGCCATTGTCATTAAACCAACGACTTGAACTTTCGTAAAACTCTTTAATGATTCAATAAAAGGCAGGACTTCTTCAATTGATAAACCATGTTTTGACTCTTCGCCTGATACATTAACTTGTACAAAGCATTTGACAGGTTTGTCTGCTCTTTTTTCAATTTCTTGCGCTAAACTTAAACGATCTAATGAATGTAAATAATCAATACTGTTAATGACCTGTTTTACCTTACGAGTTTGTAAAGAACCGATATAATGCCAATGTACATCAGCTTGAATTGCTTCAGTTTTACGATTTAAGCCTTCAGGACGGTTCTCTCCTAAATGAATAAGGCCTGTATCAATTGCTTCTTGTGTTCTTTCTACAGAAACTTCTTTTGTCACTGCAATAATTTGAACTTTCTCTGCTTCACGATTTGCGCGCTTTGTTGCTGCTTGTATAAGATCATTAATTTTCTTCAAATTTGTTAAGATTTTAGTCACTGTTTTTCCCAACTTTACAACAATAGTTTCTTTTATTGTAACAAGCAATGCTTGAATTATCAATGAATAGCCTGACCTATGTGAAAGAACATTTTACTCTAACAAACGCTTTAAAATTGCTTAGATTTTAATAAGCATTAAAAATTTTGCTTTTAAGATAATGCTTTTACTAAAATGACATCCTTTCCAACTACAAGTACATCTTTCATATACACTTTCCTAACAGATTCTTCCCCGCGAAAAAGGCCAAGATATTTACGGGGTTCTGCAATCATAAAAGCCGTCACATAGCCTGTTTCTTTGGATACCTCTGCATCTACCACAAATCCTAAAAAGCGTCCGTTGCCTGCTTCAATAACTTCTTTTTGCTGTAACATCGAGAAACGCATTTTATCCCTCCTAAATCAATTACTCTCAACATCGTTTTTATCTCAACAAACTATGTTTTCTCTTTATATTTATGTGTTTATTGTTGTTTAAATGAAAATGAAATGATTAAGGAATCTCTCTTTGGCAAGATGAAGGGGTGATTTCCGTTCCAGGCTACTCGCTTTCCTTTGGGCGAGCGTCGAGCCGCTTCCTCCGCTTTTGTTTTCGCACAGAAAACATCCGCTCCGTGCAGGGTCTCACCTGTCTCGCTTTTCCCATGGGAGTCGAGTAGCCTTCCATTCCAATCAATGATAGTGCAATACTTTTAATTTATGCAATTAAGAATGAATGCTATAGCCACTTACCATAATCAAACAGAATAGAGAATGTTATTGTACATCTGCTACGACTATAAATTAAAGAGTGAAATGCTAAAAGACACTTACTAATGAATTGATTGGAGTCTAGACTGGGCAACAAATAAAGTAAAAGGATTCACTCACAGTTTTGTGTGTGAATCCTTTTTGTTCTTCTGAAGGTGGATGTCGATAAAAATTAAAAGTTAGGTGATAAAACGTGAAAGTTGGTGGATAAAATTCAGAAGTTGGTAGATAAAACGTGAAAGTTGGTAGATAAAATTTAAAAATTGGTAGATAAAACGTAAAAGCGGCTCATCGGGCGCCCCCAGGAAGCTTTGCTCTGCGCGAAAGCGAAGCGACAGCAATTGTTTTATCTGTGCGAAAGCGTAGCGACAGCAACAACAAAGCGCCCAGTCGGAACGGAAATCACCCCTCGTTTTGCCGAAGAGCAACCTTAATCTTATATGACATTTTAATTTCATTGAAAACAAATAAAATGCGCACCCTGAATTCGGATGCGCATTGTTTTTTTACTTATAATCTTTCTGCATTGTTTCAATCGCATTTTTTTCTAGACGTGAAATTTGCGCTTGAGAAATCCCCAATTCTTTTGCAATTTCAGTTTGTGTCTCACCGTAATAAAAACGCTTTGCAACAATCATTTGTTGACGATCATCTAACTTTTGCAAACTTTCCTTTACCGACACGTAGGCAACCCATTGATCTTCAGATACATCATCATCACGTAATTGGTCCATCATATAAACAGCGTCTCCACCGTCTGAATAAATGGGCTCCTGTAAGGAAACAGGGTCTTGAATGGCATCTAAAGCAAATAAAACATCTTCCTTTTTCATGTCAATCATTTCAGCAATTTCTTCAATCGTTGGTTCTCGTAAATTATCTGTTATCCATTGCTCTTTTGCCTGCATCGCCTTATACGCAATATCTCTTAGAGAACGAGAAACACGTAATGCATGATGATCACGCAGATGGCGACGAATTTCACCAATGATCATCGGTACAGCGTATGTTGAAAATCGTACATTATGCTTCAAATCGAAATGATCAATGGCTTTCATGAGGCCAATACAGCCTACCTGAAATAAATCATCTGCCTGCTCACCCCTGTAGGCAAATCTACCGACAATACTAAGCACTAACCTTAAATTGCACATTACAAGCTCTTCCCTAATCTCAGTTTCTCCAGCTTGTAAACGAATGAATAGTTCCTTCATTTCCTCGTGCTTTAATATTGGCAAAGTCGATGTATCTAAGCCGCAAAGATCTACTTTAGTTCGCATATTCGATTCCTCCGGATGTTATTCTCTGACTAAACCGTTACATCAGTTTGTCCGAGAGAAACGAGAATATGCACAAAAGCTACGACCAATTTTAGGTAGGGTAAATTTCCCTCTCTAAGATATTGGCTGATTCAGATTTTCACGTAAATCTTGAATAATTTTCTTCTCTAATCGGGAAATATATGATTGCGAAATACCTAAATGATCAGCAACTTCTTTTTGAGTCATTTCAATTTTTCCATTGAGACCAAAACGACATTCCATAATATATCGTTCACGCGCACCTAGTAAATTAATGGCATGAAACATATGTTGACGCTCAATTTTCTTCTCTACATTGTCTAAAATAATATGCTCTTCCGTTCCTAAAATATCAGACAATAACAATTCATTTCCATCAGCATCGGAGTTTAATGGTTCATCCAATGAAACTTCACCCTTCATGCGACTTGTTTTACGTAAATGCATCAAAATTTCATTTTCAATACAACGTGATGCGTATGTGGCAAGCTTAATATTTTTATCTGTATTGAACGTTTCAATCGCCTTAATTAAACCAATCGAGCCAATACTTATTAAATCCTCAATCGGTGTTCCCGTATTATCAAAACGTCTAGCAATATAAACAACAAGACGTAAATTACGTTCAATTAGTGTATCTCTAGCTCGTAAATCACCATTCATAAAGGATGCAATGACTGTAACTTCTTCTTCTCGACTTAATGGCACTGGCAATGAATCATTTCCCCCTATATAGTACGTTTCACGACTCCGAAACTTACTCCAAAATTTTTTCAAGCTAGCAAGTAGCCTAAGAAGCAATAGTTCTCCCCCTCTATGAGTTATTTGAAAGCGCTGAAAAATGTAAAATTGCTGCTGTGCTGTGCGGAAAATTTTTAGCCTTTTTTGTTAAAACGATATATTCATTCGTTTTCACTTGTGAGTGCTCCCCTTTTATATGCCACTCGTCAAAGCGGAAACCTAGTACAACTGACTGTTGTTGCACTGTATTGACATGAATAAATCGAATATAACGCTGATAATCTTCTGAAAACATGGATACATTATACGGATCAGTTTCTTGCCATTCTATCAATGCTTTGCAAAATGCTGCAGGTAAATGTGAGCGTAATGCTGCATAAGAGACAAAGTGAACAGGTTTTCCTGATAGTGGCTCAATTGCTTGATTCCCCGTATCTACAAATGCAGAAAGCGGTATCGTGATATTAAAAATTTTTAACGTCGTAGCAAACACAAACTGACCACTTAACCGTTCAAGCTTTACAAACCCCCATTGCTTATAAAAAGCAACAAGATTACCAACAGCTAATAGTAGGCAAATAATTATAAAATGGACAACAGAAAGATCTTTTAAATACGGTTGTAATGCTGTTAATAATCCGCCAATAATGATTGTTGCTGTTAAAACGATCGGTCCTTGCTTTTGAAAGCTTCGAATCTTAAAGCGAAAAGCTATCCCGATTAGTAAGATAAAGCTCAGTATCGTCATCAACAGCATTTGACCACCTATTACAGCTACAAAACTACTACAAATAGAACTCATTAATAATCTCGTGTTCTTTACAAAAACCCCTGTTACTTTCGCTGTAAACTTGAGTATCGCTAGATTAAAAAGTGTATTAATGAGCACCAGCCATTCTCCATACATAACAGCCGCCTCCTACTTACAAAGTTAGCATGTTAGACCCACAAATATTGTCAAACAATCGCATCAATTCATAAAAATGTTTTGACAAAATACATCCTTTCCTTACACATTTGAACATAATTAATTTTTAAAACACTGAAAATAGTCAAAAAAATTTCTATGAAAGTTGTAGCGCTTTAAATGGGGATAGGAATCCTTTTTTGCTCTATTGAAGGTGGATGTCGATAAAAATTAAAAGTTGGGTGATAAAACGTGAAGTTGGTCGATAAAATCTAAAAGTTGGGTGATAAAACGTGAAAGTTGGTCGATAATTCCTGAAAGTGTTCCGATAAAACTAAAAAGTTGGATGTCATTTTAAAACGTATGTCATGTGAATTGGTTGATTGGCGTGGAGACTGAGCGACTTCTAGGGGATCAGCGTCACAAATGAGACCCTAGAGCGACGCTTTCGTGACCAACACCCTGCCACTGCCGCTACGCTTTCGCGCAAAAATCATTTGTTGCCCCAAACGGCTCATCGGACGCCCCCAGGAAGCTTTGCTCTGTGCGAAAGCGAAGCGTCAGCAACAAATGTTTTATCTGTAGCGAAAGCAAAGCGTCAGCTACAAAGCGCTCAGTCGAAACGGAAATCAACCCCTCATTTTGCAGAAAAGCCATACTTTATTTAATAGGACCACTTAATTTCATTTACATATCAACAACATAAAAAAGCTCGTATTTCACATAATGTAAAATACGAGCTTTTTAAAGTTCGGATGCTGACTTATCCGCGATTTTTACGATTGCGTAAAAATGCTGGTACTTCAAGCGTGTCATCCTGTACATAATTTTGTTGATTTTGACGTGGTTGTTCTTGCTGTACATGTATATCTTGACGTTGCTCACGAATCGGAGCTTGCTGTTGCTGTGCAGCTTGTCTATTTGTATTTAACGTCGGTCGTGAAGTATTACGCTGTTGTTGTAAAGCTTCCTCTGAGAAACCAGTCGCAATTACTGTCACAATAATTTCATCTTTAAGATTTTCGTTAATAACAGAACCGAAAATCATATTTACTTCTTCATCTGATGCTGATGCTACAATATCTGCAGCCTCTTGTACTTCAAATAAGCTAAGATTTGAGCCACCAGTAATATTCATAAGGACACCTTTAGCGCCATCAATTGATGATTCAAGTAAAGGACTTGAAATAGCTTTCTTAGCTGCTTCTGCAGCACGGTTTTCACCTGTAGCAATACCAATACCCATTAACGCTGAACCTTTATTAGACATAATTGTTTTTACGTCTGCAAAGTCTAAGTTAATAAGACCTGGCGTTGCAATTAAATCTGAAATACCTTGTACACCTTGTCGTAAAACATTATCTGCTTCACGGAATGCCTCTAGCATTGGTGTAGATTTATCGACAATTTGTAATAACTTGTCGTTCGGAATAACGATTAAAGTATCAACAGACTCCTTCATGCCACCAATACCACCGATAGCTTGTGTTTGTCGTTTGCGACCTTCAAACGTAAATGGACGCGTTACAACACCGACTGTAAGAGCTCCTAAATCGCGAGCAATTTGTGCGATTACTGGCGCGGCACCAGTACCAGTTCCTCCGCCCATCCCAGCTGTAACGAATACCATATCTGCACCACTTAGAACTTCTTCTAATTGTTCACGGCTCTCTTCTGCAGCTTTTTTCCCTACTTCAGGATTTGCACCTGCACCTAATCCACGTGTAAGTTTCGTACCAATTTGTAGCTTTATTTCTGCCTTCGATAAATTTAACGCCTGTGCATCTGTGTTTACTGCGATAAAGTCAACACCCTGTACACCATGTTCTATCATTCGATTGACAGCGTTGTTACCGCCGCCACCAACACCAATGACTTTTATTACTGCAAGTTGATCAACACTTGTATCAAATTCTAACATTTCTTTTTCCTCCCACGGTAACTCGACTCTGTATCATTCATTACGCATTCAAGTTAATCAAAAAACTTATCAAATAATTTTTTTGCTCTTCCGATTACGCTTCCTTTTGGTTCTGAAGGTGCAGCATATTCTTGCTTTTTAGGTGTGGCTGCAGGAGATCCTACAACTGCATATTCAATAGGCTGCGTATTAGTACCTTTTCCATAAAAATCATCTTCTAAATAGGCGTAACGAATAAGTCCAACTGCCGTCGTAAATGAAGGCTCTCTAACGCCAATATAGTCAGGTGTGTATATTCTAACACGAGTTTGTAGAATCTGACGTGCCAGTTGAGCAATACCATCAAGCTTTGCAACGCCCCCGGTCAAAACAACACCGCCTGGTAAATCTCTAACACCTAGACGAGCTAACTCGTCGATAACTAACTCAAATAATTCTTCCAATCGAGCGCCAATAATTTCTGATATAAAGCGCTGGCTGTACTGATCTGTTGAATCTGTCCCTACAACCGGTACTTCGAATAGTTCATCATCTGATGCGTCATCATAATAGGCATGTCCAAATTGATGTTTAATTTGTTCTGCCTGTTCTGTTGGTGTTTTTAAGACGATCGAAATATCTTTCGTGATATGATCGCCACCAACAGGAATGACACCCGTATGTGTTAACAGTCCCTCTTCGAATACTGTGATAGTAGTTGAACCGCCTCCTAAATCAATGAAAGCGGTACCTTGGTTTTTTTCATCCTCCGATAATGCAAAAAACCCTGCTGCTAATGGTTGCAAATATATTTCTCGAATACTTAGGCCTGCACGTTCTACACAACGTAGAACATTGTGTAAAAGTGTTTTTGAGGTAGTAATCATTGTGGCATCCATTTCTAAACGAATGCCAATCATACCTCGTGGATCTTTAATCTCATCTAAATTATCCACAATAAACTGTCTTGGAATAATATTTACTAATTCACGTTCAGGAGGTATTGACATGACTTGTGCAGATTCTACCACTCTATCTAAATCATCATCTGTAATTTCTCTATTTTCACTATTTACAGCAACTACACCTTTAACTAGCTGTAACATCGTCTGGTTAGCAGGAACACCTAGAACGACTTCATTAATTTGATATCCTGTCATTCGTTCAGCTTGATCTATTGCTTTTCGAATTGATTGAACTGTTGCATCAATATCAACAATTGCACCTTTTCGAACACCATTCGATTTTACATTCCCGACCCCAATTACATGTAATTGACCGTCGCTCATTTCACCTATTAATACCTTGATAGAGGAAGATCCTATATCAAGAGAAATATATAAATCTTGCTGATTCAATTCGCTGCACCTCCTCGAAAAAATGCTCTTATTCTCATTCTATTGTAAATTCAGCATAATGTCTAAGCAAATCGAGTACTTTGCTCAATTTTTCTCTCATTCTATGGAATTTTTGTTCCTTTTGTGACGTTTCTCATCTAACCGAGTTAGTAAAATACGCCTAATTATTGCTATATTTTGGAACAAACGTACCCCAAAAGCGAAAATAGCAGCTAAATACAAATCTATCCCTAAATACACACCTAAAAAGGCTAATCCCGCTGCCAGAATTATATTAAAAAAGAATCCTGATACAAATACTTTATCGTCATATACTTGTTGCAATTGAGCACGAATACCGCCAAATAATGTATCTAAAGCTGCTAAAACAGCTATTGACAGATAATTTTCATATATAGAGGGTATTTGTATATTTGTTAACAAGCCAAGGGCAAGTCCAAATATCAAACCTAAAAATGGTAGCCACATATATTATTCTCCTTTTTTCACCTCTGTTAAATAATCATTTGTCAATGGCTGATCAAATGCTGGGATTGTTAAATGCTCAGTTGGTTCCTCTATTATTAAATTAAAGTTATCCAAATAAAAGGAATCAATAAATGTGGAAGCCTGTAAAGAGTTGTACATTTTTTGAGCTTCCTTAAATGTGCTTGTCCCAACATAAATTTCAAAGGGTGGTGCGGAAAGTGGTACACTGTTCACTGTAGTCTTTCCATTTATATCTCGAATGGCTGTTGTCTGGACAACTCGATTTCCATCTATCGAGACACTCGCTGCATTGTTTTTAAACAGAGCATTTAGTAATTGGGTTAGTAAATCAGGTGAAATTTCTTTGATTTCATATCCCATTTCTACTAATTCGGGCGCTGGTTCAACACGAAGTACAACTCCAGGACCTGTGACCTCCGTTAACCCGGCTTGTAGCTTTAAACGATTCAGGGTTTCATTCAATGCTGACTGTAAATTTGTTTTCTCTGATTGCTCATAGCGACCCACTACTTCATTAAGTGAACGAATTTCTGCTAATAATGTGGAATGCCTTTGCTTTTCTTCTGCTAATTCCTCTCTTATGGCCCAAATATCTCGTGTATCTCGCTCAGCTGGTTGCTTTATGGTATTGTATTGTACCGCTATCATCAAACCGATAATAAATAGCACGATCGTTATTCGGGTATACATATTTTTTTTCAAAATAGCCCCTCCTAGACGTATCGTAACCCTTCACAGATTTACGCCTTAGATCTTGAATTATGCAAAATACTTGTTAAAGTCTATAACCAAATTGGAGGCTATAACTAAATTTAATCTATAACTATTGACTAGAAAAATCGTTTAACTTTCTACTTTTACTTTTGGCATCGTAAGCTTTTGTTCTTCTTCTACTGATACAACAATATTGTCATTTAATAATTGATCCACTACACCACCATTTAAGTTTAAGGAAGCTATGAATGTTGCTGAATTTCCTACAGCCTCGATAACGAATGGAGCTGGATGTTGCTTGCCATCAATCGTAATGACTGGTCCATTACAGTGTATATAAGAATTCGCCAAAACACGTTGACCATTAATAGCAATTGCTTGTGCACCAGAAATTTTAAGCTCATTGAGCAATTTAAAAATATGGCTTTCATGCACGATATAATCATTAGGATTGGCAGATTTCGGATCGTAATCACCATCTTGAAGCGTTACACGTATCCCTTTTCCTTCTGAATTTAAATCGCCTAACAACAAGCGTAAATCCTCTGCCTCTTCAACAAGCTTTGTATAATCCTTTTTGCTAGCGACAAATGATTTTTCATACTTACGAATTTTTTCCTGCAAAGAATTCGCCTCTTCTAATAATTCTTTATTGCGCTCTTGCTGTGCAATTAACTCCTCACGATAAGAATCCTCTTGCTCTAAAAGCTCTGGATTGGTCGAACTTGCGTCTCGATTATCTTTAGCCTGGTTGTAGGAATAGCCAATGATAAACCCCATAGTCACACAAACAATAAGCAATTGAATTTGTTTTCTTGAAAAGAAATTTTCTTTGCTATTCTTTTTTTTGTTGTTCATCTTTTTCCACTTCCTGGTTGGCCGCATCTTTATCTATCTCAATAGCTGCTTGGTTGTACTCATTATTGAAAGGACGATAATACGAGCCGACCTCTAAATCGATAACCCCTTTCTCCAAATTAGAAATTTGTGCCACAAGCGAAGGGTAATGATTTAGCTTTTCTGCTAATGTTTGAATAACCGCTCGAACTTCATAGCCATCGTTCATATAGAGCTTGATTGCATTAGGGTTTGAATTATTGCTATTAGTATTGACTTGAGAAATTAGTGTTAATACTTCTGGATTTAATTGTGCTAACTGCTTTACAAGTTTCTTAATTGTCTTTTCGCCAGTTATGCCGATAAATACAGGTGCATCAATCGGAATTTCATCTCCAGCTTGATCAAAGCGCTTGCCATTTTCAAGCAATGGATAATAAGTACCGTCACCAGCTAAGTACGCAACCTTTTTCCATTCTTTAATGTCTATTGCCACGCCTTGAAGCCAATTACGTTTAACATGTGCTTCTTTCACCCATTTATCCTTTAGTAATAATTTCTCTACCTCTTCTTCTTTAAATCCCCACATTGACTTCCCAGTTGCAAGAGTACTTGTCTTCAAATAATACTGTTCTTCTACTAATCGAGCGCCGTTGACTGTAATATTGTTGATTTTACTGTAAGGAGATTGAAAATAAAGGAGTACTGCTAACACGATAAAGAAAAGTAATATTAGCACTATAAATTTCCGATTTGTACGCTTTTTTCGTCGCTGTTTTAGCGTAGGTATGCGATCTTCTATATCAATTACTTTCTCCAAAAAGTACTCCTCCTTTATATTTATTTCGCTAATTGATAAATAATACCTATTATTAGCCACATTGTTACTAAAGATGTTCCTCCATAGCTGATAAAAGGCAATGTGACACCTGTTACAGGCACTAAGCCAATCACTACTGCTATATTTAGAAATGCTTGTACGGTCAACATTGTTACAAGTCCAATGATCGCGTAATAAGATGTTCTTGTTTTAGCCTGCACTGCAAATTTATAGCCTGCATAAATCGTCAGTACGAAAAGTGTTAAAATAACAAGTCCACCAAATAATCCAACCTCTTCAAGAATTATTGCGTAAATAAAGTCATTTTGTGGTTCAGGTAAATATAAAAACTTTTGCCTACTTTGTCCAAAGCCATGCCCGAAAATCCCAGCAGGACCTATAGCCATTAATGACTGTACAGCCTGAAACCCACTTCCTAAAGGATCGAGCCACGGATCAATAAATGCCTCAATCCGCTTTAGTCGGTATGGCGCTGTGACAATCAAGCCTACTAATCCAGCAATCCCTGCAATCAAAAATATCGCATACAGTTTTAAAGGATACCCTGCCACAAAAAACAATAAAAACACAGAAACTACGAGAATAAAAACTGAACCAAAATCAGGCTGTAGCATAATAAGTACAACGGGTAATAATAAAATCAATCCATGCCGCCAATTAATAATAGACTTACCCGTTTTATGCTGTGCTAAAATATGGCTCATGTATACAATGACGGTAATTTTCGTTATCTCTGCTGGCTGAATTGTTAACGGACCTATGCCAATCCAGCTTTGAGAACCATTTCGTACAAGTCCAATTCCTGGTATCAGTACAAGGACTAGTAAAATTAACGAAAATATATAGGCCATTTTCCAAAAGGACTGCTCTTTCAAAATATTTAATCGAATCGTGATTAAAAACACTACAATGGCTACGGCAAAGTATAGACTTTGCTTCATATAAAACGGCATTTTTCCACTATAATGAACGGCACTCCAATAGGTACCTGCAGAATAGACGAAAATAATGCCGATTATAGAAAGCATCAATGTTGTGACGAGCAATAAATAGCTTTCTTTCCCTCTCAGTAATGCCATCCTTCCAAGTCAAGTATATTCTAAAATAGTTACAGGCTCATTACAGCTTCATTACAGCATCAATAAAAACATCGCCTCTTATTTCAAAGCTGTCATATTGATCCCAACTTGCAGAAGCCGGAGATAACAGAATAACATCGCCTTCCGTTGACATCGGCGCCGCATAGTGTACTGCATCCTCAACATTTTGAGCAATGACAGTTTGCTGTACACCACACGATTTTGCAAATTCTACAAAACGTAGTCCCGTTTCTCCAAAGGCAACAACACCTTTTACATGGCTCATGCATGGACGTAATTCTTCAAACGAATGTCCTCGATCTAATCCACCTGCCAGTAAAATAACAGGTGCTTGGAATGCATCTAAAGCACTTTTTGTAGCTAAGCAGTTTGTTGCTTTGGAGTCGTTGTAAATTTTGCGTCCGTTCCATTCACGCACAAACTGAGTGCGGTGACGAACGCCTCCAAACTTCGCTAACACTTCTTCCATTTTAGCTTTGTCACAGCCGACTAAAATACAAGCTGCGACAGCCGCTAAAATATTTTCTAAGTTATGCCTACCAGGCAAAGCGATATTTGCTCGATCTAAATACGGCTCACCTTGCCAGTAAATTGTTGTTTCATCCGCACTAATTCCTTCATCCGTGCGTCCCTTAGAACTAAATGGTACCTTTTTAGCATTTGATTTTGTCGCATAGCCAACAACAATCGGCTGATCGGCATTATAGATAAAATAATCGTTCTCATCTTGATTACGTGCAACACCAAATTTTGCCTCTGCATAGTTGTCAAATGTCCCATGATAATCAAGATGTGCATCATAAAGATTTGTTAATATAGCAATCTTCGGCTTAAACGTTTGCGTCCCCATTAATTGGAAAGATGATAACTCTGTAACAATTACATTATCCTTTTGTGCTTCTCTTGCGACACCACATGCAACGGTTCCTATATTCCCTGCAATTAACGGTTTCAAACTACCGTTATTCAACATATCGAAAATTACTGTTGTCGTAGTTGTTTTACCGTTTGATCCTGTAATACCGATAAACGGCGCTTCACTAATTAAATAGGCAAGCTCAATTTCTGTCCAAACGGGGATTCCACGGCTTATTGCATCCGCTACTATTTTGTTGCTATAAGGAATCCCTGGATTTTTCACAACTAATTCAAAGCCTTCATCCAGTAAATCTTCTGGATGACGCCCACAAATAACCGTAATCCCCTTTTGCAATAGGCCTTGCGCATCTGGGCTTTCGTCAAATGGTTTGGAATCATTTACCGTCACAAAGGCGCCAAGCTCATGTAAAATCTCAGCTGCAGCCACACCACTTTTAGCTAGACCTAAAACAAGGACTTTTTTATGTTGTAAATCTGTAATATTTCTCATAAGAACGCCTCCGATAAAACTCCAATCAATGCTACTGCTAAAGCAGTTGACCAAAAGACAAGTACTACCTTCCATTCTGACCAACCTGATAATTCAAAATGATGATGAATAGGACTCATTTTAAAAATACGTTTTTTACGCAGTTTGAAGCTACCTACTTGTAAAATAACGGATAATGTTTCAATAACAAACACTAATCCAATTAATAATAGTAAGAATTCTGCTTTTTCTAAAACAGAGACCATGGCTAATGCTCCACCTAATGCTAACGAACCTGTATCTCCCATAAATACCTTTGCAGGATTCGCATTAAAAAGTAAAAATCCTAATAATGCACCTGTTACTGCGAATGTAAATAAGGCGATATCAGCTTGTTCTTGGAACAGAGCAATAACACCAAATGCTGCAAAGGCAATGGATGCAGTACCCGCCACAAGGCCATCTATGCCATCTGTTAAATTCACTGCATTCGAGAAGCCCACTAACCAGAAAATTAAAAAGGCTACATAGAAAATACCAAGATCGATCGTCCAATCTGTAAATGGTATAGCAAGTGATGTATCAAACGATCCATGTAGTAAGAAATAGGCCAAGATTGCAATGACAATTTGACCAACAAGCTTTTGAAGTGATGTTAGTCCTAAATTACGTTTAAAAACAACCTTTAAGCTATCATCTAGCAAACCGATTAACCCAAACCCTACTAATACTAGTAACAGTACAATGGTTTGTGTTGTAAATAAATCTAAAAAGCTACCTACTCCAACAGTAGTGAGGATAATGGCAATTAAGAAAATAATGCCACCCATTGTTGGAGTACCAGCTTTCTTCATATGGGATTTTGGTCCCTCCTCACGAATACTTTGACCGAACTTTAATCGGCGAAGAAGTGGAATAAAAATTGGTGCCAGGATAACTGTTACTATAAAAGCAAGAGCTAAAATGGTAAGCGTTGTTGCGAGTTTCATTGAAAAATCTCCTTTAAATCTTGTTTCACTTTCTTCTTGAAGAAAAAAGCACAAACTTTCATGTATTTATTACTACCCTTCATAATAATAGTGGTTCTTTCCCATTTTTTAAAGGTAAAGTTAATTAGTTTTCTAAATAAAGATGAATGGTGCCATCTTGTTTGATAACACTATCCACTTCAGGAAGCTGATTGCCAATTTTAGTCCCTTCTCCATGCCATACAATACGGAATGGATATTGTTGCTTGGCAATATCATCCTTCGTTTGACCAATAAAACTTGGTACCTTCACAGTAATTGGGTCACCCCAGCGATAATCCTTTTCAAGCTGTTCCTTCGATTTTTCAATGCCAACAAAAGGTGCAACATCTTCAATAATTTGACCAACGATTGGAGCTGCTACCACACCGCCAAATTGGGTTGCCTTTTTCGGGTTATCCACTGCTACATAAACGACAATTTCCGGATTATCCGCAGGTGCAAAGCCAATAAACGATACGATGTATTCGCCGTCTTTATAACGGCCATTCTCTACCTTTTGCGCTGTGCCTGTTTTGCCGCCGATTCGTAATCCATCTCGGTAAGCTTGACGTCCTGAGCCCTTTGCGACAACAGATTCTAATGCACCTCGAACCTTTGCAGATGTCTCCTCACGAATAACCTGATTTTTCACTTCCGGTTTAGTCTCTTTTATCACTTCACCAGTATTAGGGTTAAAAACCTTCTTCACAACATATGGCGTATACAGCTTGCCCCCATTTACTGCGGCGGATACTGCCTGCACCTGTTGAATTGGTGTAACGGCAACACCTTGACCAAATGAAGTTGTGGCCTGCTCAACAGGTCCAAAAGCCTCCTTGGAAAATAAAATCCCTGAAGCCTCGCCAGCAATGTTAGAGCCTGTTTTTTGTCCAAAACCAAAATCTTTAATATACTGTAGTAGTTTTTCATTACCTATTCGCTGACCTAATTCAATAAAGCCCGGGTTACAAGAATTTTCTACCACTTCAAGGAAGGTTTCAGAGCCATGACCATCACGCTTCCAACAACGCAATCTTGCTCCCGCAACCATTGAATAACCTGGATCATAAAAAGTATCCTTCTCTAAATCCACCACATTTTCTTCCAGCGCTGCGGCGAGTGTTATGATTTTGAACGTTGACCCCGGTTCATATGTCATCCAAACCGGTAAATTTCGATTGTAGATAGCAGGCTCTACCGTTTGATATTCTGCTGGATTGAAGGTTGGATAGGAAGCTAACGCTAAAATCTCGCCAGTATTTGGATTCATGGCAATCGCCATTGCTTGGTCAGCATCATAACGCTCCATTGCCTGTGACAATTCACGTTCAACGACCTGTTGTACATCTACATCTATCGTTAGCTCAATCGTTGCGCCATCTTCACCAGCCTTCCAGGCGCTCTTTACGTTCGGTAAATTATTCCCTTTCGCATCTGTAAAGATCCGTATGGCCGAAGAATTAGCCTGTAACAGCTTATCGTATTCATATTCAATTCCCGCTAAACCTTGTGCATCATAACCTGTGAAACCTAAAAAACGAGAGAGTAGGGTACCATATGGATAATCCCTTGAATAATCGACGCCACTATATAATCCCTCAATCTGCATACCTTGTAACTCCACTGCTTTTTCATAAGGAATATTTTTCCCCTCAGGTGCCAGCTTTACTAAGTATGCTTTTTCCTTCATTTTTTTCAACAGCTTTTGTTCATCTACGCCCAAAACTTGTGCAATTTTTGCCGCTGCCCCTTCAATATCCTTACTTTGAGAAGGCATGAAATATAAAGTTGGTGCAAGCTTATTTGTGACAATATTTTTCCCTTTACTGTCAGTAATATGCCCCCGTTCATTGGCAAAAGGAATTTCTCGGTCCCAATTCTCTTCGGCTTTCTTTGTCAGATCTTTTTGATCTAATACTTGCAAGAAGAAAAGCCTAATAATAATCGCAACAGCTACAAACATAAACAATACGTATAAAATACGTAATCGCTTTTTGGAATGGATAGAAATCCACTTCATTCGACATCACACCTTGTTTTTTACAACGTATGAAATAAAGTGGGCTTCTATTCAGGTTTATTCCGTTGTTTCACCCTCAGGTGGGGTCTCTACATCTTTGACAAAGCTTTCAGCTGGCGTTTTCAGCTTCACGACAATCGGTGAACGATCTGAGATTACAGTACCTGCCGAGACGCTCTGACTTGTTACAAAGCCCTCTCCAACGACTTCAATTTCTAAATTTGCCAATGCCTTAAAAGCAAGTACATTACGCAACGACCAATTGGTGAAGTCTGGTAGTATTACATCGCCTGCTGTCTTTAAAAACACAAAATTACCTTTCACAAGTTTTTGTGGACCTTTTGGATATTGGTCAATAATTTTACCGCCACCACCAACAATAATTGGCTTCAGACCATCATTTTGAAGCTCTACTTGTATAGCTTCAGCACTTTTACCTGTGTAATCCTGTATTTTTGCATCGTCAACATGCTTTACACCTTCAGGATTCACATTTAAATACTTTAAACTATTTAACATAACTGGGTTAAATACTTTTGAAACTGGTATAGAACCGGCATCACCCTTTAACTTCGGCCTTTTTACTGAGACATACATAATGAGCTGAGGGTCATCTGCAGGAGCCATCCCTACGAAAGAATACAGAAATTCATTTGATCCCCATGAATACCTACCATTTCCTAAAGGAATTTGGGCAGTACCTGTTTTCCCTGCAACTTCATATTCATCAAGAATAAAGTCCTTCGCCGAACCATCCTTAGCTGTTAACGTAGAGGCAAGAATTTCTTTTACTTGCTTCGCTGTGTCAGCTGAAACTGGTTGTCCCTTTACAATCGGCTCATGCTTTTTAATCGTTTTTCCTGTCGAAGGATCAACAATACGATCTATCACATACGGTTGCATCATTTTTCCGTCATTCGCAATCGCTGTCAATGCTTGAATTAATTGAATCGGGGTTACCGTAGAACCTTGACCGAACGTTGTTGTCACTCGTTCTACTGGATATTTCGATAAAAGTTTTCCCGATGCTTCATTCGGTAAATCAATACCTGTTTTTTTACCAAACCCAAATCGATCTAAATAGTCAAAAAAGACATCCTCACCAATAAGCTTTAACAAGTGCGCCATTGCAGTATTGGATGAACGTTGGAAGCCTTCTAGATAAGAAATCCAACCCCAACCATTCCCACCATTATGGTCTTTAATTACTTGATCTAGGACTCTGTATTGACCTGACGGATAGTATTTATTTGGATCCCAAACCCCTGTATCAATAGCCGAAGCGAGTGTGAACGTTTTCATCGTCGAGCCTGGTTCTATGGTCTCTTCAATAGCCTCGTTCAGCCATTTCATATTATCGCCTTCGCGTGTATCAGGATTAAACGTAGGTCGCTGAGACATCGCAAGGATTTTACCGGTTTTCGGATCTGCCACAATAGCTGTCATCGATTCAGGGTTATACTCCTTTTCAACCGCTGTCATCGATTCCTCTAAAAAGCTTTGAATTGTTTTATCAAGTGTTAAATAAATATCATCACCGTTTTTTGCGGGTGTCACCATTTTTTCGCTATTCGGTAATAAATAACTGAAGGCATCTGTCTCATATTCTACCTTACCGTCTTTTCCGGTTAGTGCTTTGTCGTAGGTAAGCTCAAGACCCATTTTCCCTTTTGTTGTAAACGTACCATCCTTATTTTCCTCTTTGACAGTGAAACCAACTAAGTGTGAGGCAAAAATACCATTTGGATAATAACGTTTTAAATCGTTTATAAATACAATCCCCGGTAATTTCTCCGCTTTGATTTTACTCATAATCTCATGGCTTATTCCGCGGCCTGCACTTCCAAATTCAACTTGATAAGGCTTTTTGCCATCATCTTTTAATCTAGTAAGCTGTTTATAGATTTTTTCTTCATCCATAGGAATATATTCTGCTAATATTTTTGCAGTTTTTTCTGGATCTACTACATGTCGAGGTTTTTTTGCATCCGTCGTAGCCTCTTTATTAACGATTGCAATTAGTCGATAACTAAGTGTATCCTCAGCAATGACTTGATCATTTGCATCATAAATTTTCCCCCGACTTGCTGTTATTGCACTTTCTTTACTATATTTTGCAGCTGCCCTTGCCGCAAGCTCTTGACCTTTCACTTCACCTGTCGCTTGTAACATCACCATTCTCGCGAACAATAGAAAAAAGAGCCCTCCATAAAAAATAATTAATAGAAAGGCTCCCCATTGGAATCGAAATCTCTTTTTTTTCATTCTCCCGGCACTACCTTTACATTTTTCTCATTTTGAGTTAAACCGAGTTCTTTAGCTTTTTTCCATATGTTATCGTAAGTAGACAGTTCACTTACACGAACTGTCAAGTCAACATTCTGTTTAGTAATCTCTTCTGCTTCAGTTCCGATTTTTTGAATGTCCATGCTGGTTGTTTGAATGGCTGCTTGCTTATTTAACACTAGTACTGACATTACAGCGATAATGCTAACTAAAGCAATGAGCATTGTTTTTTCAAACTTCTGGTTCATTTTTTTACGACGTTTGATAGTGGGTTGTGGGCTAGGGGGTGTTATCGGTTGTTGCACTTGCTGTTGCTGGTGCTGCCTTACACGTACTGCTGCCATTTACTCACTCCCTTTGTCGTTAATCTTTTCTACCACTCTAAGCTTTGCTGAGCGAGCACGATTGTTTACAGCTAATTCTTCATCAGTAGGAAGGATCGGCTTTCTCGTGATAAGCTTTAAAGTTGGCTTCATGTCATCAGGAATCACTGGTAAATTTGGTGGTAATTCCGGTAATGATGACGCTTCCTTAAAAATAGTCTTGCATAGGCGGTCCTCCAATGAATGGAACGTAATGACACTGATGCGTCCACCTACGTTTATCATATCAATCGCATCGACTAATGAATCCTCTGCCGCGCCTAGCTCATCGTTAACAGCAATTCGTATTGCTTGGAATATGCGCTTCGCTGGATGTCCACCTTTACGGCGTGCCGCTGCTGGAATACCCTCTTTAATAAGTTCTACAAGTTGGCTAGTTGTTTCGATCGGCGCTACCTTACGTGCCTCTTCGATTTTACGAGCAACTTGCTTTGAAAATTTCTCTTCTCCATAGCGGAAAAATATACGTACTAAATCTTCATATGCCCATTCATTCACGACATGAAATGCTGTAAGTGTTGCCGTTTGGTCCATGCGCATATCTAAAGGTGCATCATGGTGATAACTAAAGCCTCGTTCTGGTGTATCAAGCTGTGGTGAAGATACGCCTAAATCATATAAAACACCATCAACTTGCTCAATACCAATCGCTAATAGTTCTTCTTTTAAATAGCGGAAATTCGAATGGACAAATGTCACACGTTCAATATACGGTGCCAATCGATTTTTTGCATTGTTAATAGCTGTCATATCTTGATCAAAGCAAATTAAACGCCCTTTTTCAGATAATTGTTGTACTAAATATTCACTGTGTCCTGCCCCACCTAACGTACAGTCCACATACACACCATCAGGATCGATGTTCAACCCATCAACTGTTTCTCTTAATAACACGGTTGTATGATCGAACATACCACTCGCTCCCTTCAGGCCTTAACTTCATACAGCTGACACCTTAAGTGTCTAAAAAGTTAAAAATCAAAGCCAATCATATTTTCTGCAATTTCATTAAAGGATTGCTCCGACTCACTAAAGTAAGTCTCCCAAGCATCTTTCGCCCATATTTCAATCCGATTTGAAACTCCTAACACTACACATTCTTTCACAAGATGTGCATGCTGCATAAGAGTTGACGGAATGTTAATGCGCCCCTGCTTGTCTATCTCTACTTCCGTTGCCCCAGAAAAGAAAAACCTTGCAAATGCACGTGTATCCTTTTTGGTCATCGGTAAGCCCTTTAATTTTTCTTCGAGTTTTCGCCATTCATCCATAGGATAGCCAAACAAACAATTATCAAGTCCGCGTGTTACAACAAACGTTTCGCCTAAGGCTTCACGAAATTTTGCGGGCACGATTAATCGTCCTTTCGCATCAACAGAGTGTTGATATTCTCCCATGAACATGCTATTCACCCCACTTTATTAAATAATGTACCACATCCCCCCACTTTCCTCCACTTTTTTTGAAAAAAACTTGACATTTTAACAGTTAATGTGTGATTAGACCTTTCACAAATTATTGAATCTATGCTAAAGGACACAAAAAAGAGCCACCCTTAGTAGGATAGCTCTCTATTCACTATTTTATATCGACATTGTCCATCAAATAAACATTGTATCAAATCGTTAATTAGGTACAAAGATACATATATTGGAATTATAAATAAATTAAATAATGGTGATTGCCAATGCTATAGTTTTGTTTCAGCATTTCAGTAATTAATACAGATCCAAACTCATTAAAATATTGATAAGGATTATATGTTCTTTCCTGGAACCCCTCATTTGGATATAACTCATTTTGTAGCGTCATAAATTTCCGGATTGTCGTTTCATGTTTGTTAAGAACAGTTTGTTCAACCTTTTGCTGTAAATACTCAAATTGCTTTAGATGATTCTCTTTATTTTTCACAAGTATTTTATCTAGTAATAGATGTTGCTCTTCTAAATAAAGTTGAAGTGCATCATATTTTTCTAAAAGGTCTCGTTGCATCGTCTGGATTTGACGCTTCACTTCTGTATCCTGTACACCAGCAATAAATTGTTCTTTAAGCTGTAACGCTTTACCATCCAAAACTTCAGCAACACTTAAACGATATTCGCGTAAAAGCTGTTCCACGTGACGTGTGACGATGGTGATATGAAGACGCGGCGCAAAAATCGGCATTTGTAAGCCTAATACCGAAAATGCATCCTTCAACGTCGCCCAGTACGCAAGTTCCCCAGGTCCACCAACAAATGCTAGCACAGGCAATGTCATTTCCTGCATTAGAGGACGCGTCACAACGTTATTACTTAATTGCTCAGGATGGTTTTCAGCAATTCTTAAAACTTCTTCTCGAGATAGCTTGATATTTGCAGCCAGATTAACAAATTGCTGATTTTTCCTTTCTAAAAGATGACGATCTTCATCTTCTACATAGAATAAATTGGCCGCTTCGTTTGTTGCCGAAATAGGTTTGCCATAGCCCGCACGTTCAAGCTCTTCTTCTCTCTCTGTTACCACTTTAGCAATTTCTTCATTTTTATGAATGATACGGGTAAAATTCCCACTCTCATATTGACGGAATTTAAAGTCCGCTGCATCAATCATCAATAAACCTTCATCTTTAAACAAGTGGTTCATAAGTTGCGCAAAGAAGTCCGTAAATGTGTCACTCTTATTAAGAGTATCCACTAATTGTTTAATAAGTACTTCAGTGAATTCTGTTTCACCCATATCCTTCACAACAGTATTTATTAATTGTGTCATGGATTCTTTGTTTATCCTTGTTTCAGAAGCCATCGTTTTACGTCTTGAACGTTCACCGTATGCACGTTTTTTAATATCTACACCACGCACTGTATACGTATGGTTAATTTCCTCTAAATCATGATCTTCTCCAGCTATCCAAAAAACAGGAACAACCGGTCGCTGAAGCTTTACACTTTGCTCTTTCGCTAAAGTAATAACCGAAATCGCCTTATGCACCGAATAAAGAGGACCAGTTAAGATACCTGCTTGTTGCCCACCAACAACTGCAATAGCTCCTTGCTCTAGTTGCTGCAAATGTTCATTCGCTTTCTTTGATATACCAAGCGGCTCCATAAATTGACGTATGATGGCTGTTAATTCTTTTTGATCATACGCATGCTGATCTAAATATTGCGCACGTTTTTCAAAAGATTTATCGTTATATTCGTATTCAAAAAACTCATGGATGGCAGTATTCGGTGACCAATAATCTGCTAGCAAACGATTTTTTATGGGTACTTGGATTGACTCCAGTTTCATTTAACACAAACTCCTCTACCTAAATCATCTTCTTACTCTTTAATAAGCAAAATAAAAATAAATTCCCAAATGTGTTGATTAACCATTTTCATCCACCCTATGGCACTGATTTCAGCTACGCTACAATCAGTAAAATGGGCATATATTAGCAAAATATCAACTAAATTTTTTATCAGTCAAAAATAAACCTATGTTCCCTCAATCAACACGCCTGATAAATCCCGTTAATACTTACTATGCAATTTATCCATCGAAAGTTTATTTAAAATGACAATTTCCAACAAACTTCAAACGCTTGAGTACTTCGGAATTTTATTTCATATTTTTTGCACATTTAGAGTCATTACTAAAAAACAATGTATAATGCTATTATTTTAACGCTTATGGCTTCAACATGAAAAGAAAATGCTTAGACAGCCTGTAAATATTCTATAACAGATCGAATAACACCTACTATACAAATAACAATATACGCCGTACTTAGTACTAAAAATTGAAAGCGCCAAATTTTCCTAAGTAGCGGTTTTATTTCAATTTCCTTTTTTGTTCGCCAATCAATATATGTAAAAATCATTGCCATCACCACCGCCAATGTTACTAATAGTGCGCTAACATTGATATTCCATAGTACCCCGATTGCCAGGGGTACTGAAAAAAACAAACACACTGTTGTCACATCCGATGCCGCTCCGAAAGCATGAGTGCCTCGAATTTTAACCTTTAGACTAAATAAATAGACAATCACAAAAAGGAGGATTGGACAAAAAATAATGATACTTATAATTATATGTAAAAAATCTTTCAACGTCTTTCACCGCTCTCCTCTATTGCAAGTACTTGGTGATATAAAGTACGTAAAGTTGGCAAATCGTGACCATTTGCTAGAGCTTTTTCTAGTATTACTCCTACAATCGTGTCAATTTCGCTTTTTTTCCCTTGCATCCGATCCGCTAGCATAGATGATGTATTACTTGCTGTTTTTTCACATAAGTCTATCACCTTGAAAAAAGGTATAGCTTGTTCTATGCCTTCAAAAGCATCCGTTAGCTCTCGATAAAGAGTTCGCATTATTAGAAACGCTTGCTTATTCGTTACTAACTCTCCATTCTTCACTTGCAGTATAGCCGTCAACGGATTAATCAAGCAGTTGAATACAGCTTTCTCAAATAGCATTTGTTCCGCATTAGCAAACAGTTCAACTGGATATAAGGAATTGTTTAGTTGTAACAAATCGTTAAACGCATCACTATTACCTCGCTCTATCGCAATTTTACAAGCACCTACGCCTCTATGTTGCACAGTTATCTGATTGATTAATTGAGCACCGAATGATACAGAACAAAAGGCAATATTCTTTTGCGGCAAACGTAGTGCCTCATCAAAATGCGCTAAACCATTTTGCATAAACAGCAACGATACCGTGCTCGGTAACGCAGATAATTGTTTGTACAACTCTTGTAATTGACCGTATTTAACAGCAATTATAATTAAATCCTGTTGTGGTAGCTCCTCTAATTTCGTAGTTGAAGCAACTTTTTGTACAGTTTTCGTTCCATCAACATTCACCCGCGTTAAATACTTTGCATGAAGTTCATCTACCTGTTCCTGCCTTCTCGTAACCAACGTAACAGACATACCAGACTCAGCTATAAAACTTGCCGTTAACTGACCTACAGCCCCTGCACCAATAATTGCTACATCCACAATATATCACACCTTCCACATTTACAATGGACGATCAAACATAAGAGAACGCCCTCATCAATTATACCTCGGCATAATTCCGCGACATCCGCCGGAGGCTTTGGGCCAAAGGATGTTTTCCGCGCGAAAGCGTAGCGTCAGCAGCGTGATGTTGGTCACTCATCTTTGCCACAGGACGTGGCGTACTTAGACTGAGTTCCTCTATTTCAGCGGGTGTTTGGACACGCGCTTAAATAAGTAATCAGTTCTATCGCTATGACATCAGCCGCTACTGTCCATCATTATACAATCCATTTTGCCCATTCCTACAGAAGGAGGTGCCTTAGAAATCATTCTAAGGCACCTCCTATGCAGGTTCTTTTATTATACAGGATTGGCTAAGTGTTTTCGATAATATCTAAAGCGAAACTACAATCGGAGATTTACTACCCGTTAATGCGGGATAAACACCACTTAGCGCAGCATTATGTTTTAATCAAGCTTACATTCTTTCTAAGTAACTTACCCTCCAGCACTTGTAACTTTCATCTACTTCCTGTTTTTAATCTTTCATTAAAGAATATCCTTGCTGTAACCATTTCACTAGTTTTTCATGCTCATTTTGTAATTCACGGTGTCTTATTTCGAGACTTTGATAGGCATCTGTTAATTCATCAAAACTTGTTAATGCCAATTTCAAATGGCTTCGCATAGATTGTTGCGGCTGATTTCGTACAGCTAGTAGTGACTGACTATATTGACTACGTAATGTTTTATTCCAACGGAAACCACATGCTTGTTTTGTACGACCTAGTTCAGTAGCAGCCATTTCAAAAGCCTCTAGCTGCGTTTTGCCATTTTGCACATTATGCAACACAATTTCTGCTAATCTTTCATCGTCTTCCTTCGTCCATTGATCTTTTCTTTTTTTCAATTCCATAATCTATCACCCTCGCATTTTTTACTACTATATGCATGGGCGAGCAAAATAGAATCATGGAATTCAAAAAGACAGTGATTATGTTTTGCTATAATCACTGCCGTTATACATTATTTATTGTTTTTCTTTGTTAGGAAATTAGCAACTGCCTCGTGATGAGCTTCACTTTCCCACAATTTCGCACATGTACGAACTTCCTCCATAACACGTTCATACATATTACGCTCACGCAACTTTCGAAGCTCAATTTCTTTATAAGCCTTATGAACAGAAGGGTGAATTTTACGCATATGTTCGATAAAATCATTCAACGCCACTTCTTTTGAACCTTCAAAAACGCGCATTGCCCAGCCAATTTCATATAGTAATTCTGCTGGATAAGGCTTCGCATCGACTAGCATCTTCATTGCACGATCATGGCGTAACCCTCGTTCGAATAAGTATGTACCGCCTCCCCAGCCGCTCGTAATTGCTAATGTCCCCTGTATAAAACCACATTTCGCATGACTTGCCACTAGACGAAAATCACAAGCCGTTGCAATCTCACAGCCTCCACCAACCGCTGTTCCATTAATTAACGCAATCGTCGGCACAGGCAAAGTTGCAAGGTCGTATAATATTTTGCCCATCTTACTCAACATCCCAAACGCCTCATCCTCTGTTTCGAGCGAATGAAATTCGGATAAATCGCCCCCTGAGCAAAATGATTTATCCCCTGTACCCGTCACAACTAAAAAACGGACATCATCATGATTTCGAATATATGTAATGACTTCTTGCAGCCCGTCCATAACCTCATCATTAACCGCATTCCTTTTTTCTTCTCGATTAATCGTAAACGTCATGATACCATCTTTGTTATCAATTATATAAGCCATACTATTCCCCCCTTTGTCCCGATGGATAAATTGTATCATACAATTATTATAGTACTATATATCTTTTTGTTATTGCCGGAAAATTCCGTCTCTTCAAACTAACAAAAAGGCTAGTAAAGAGCCATGGTCTCTCTACTAGCCTTTTAAGTGAGCAAACACTGTATTATTTGCTTACTACTTCTTTACCTTTGTATTGTCCGCAAGCTTTGCAAACACGGTGTGATAATTTTGCTTCCCCACAGTTTGGGCAAGCTACCATACCAGGTACAGATAGTTTGAAATGCGTACGACGCTTTCTTTTTGCAGTTTTAGAAGTTCTTCTAAATGGTACAGCCATTGATGGCACCTCCTTACAGATCGTCTATTCGTCTGTTTGATCAAAATACTTAGCTAAATTAGCTAGTCTTGGATCCACTTTTTGTGTGTCAGCTTTTTTGTGTAGTTCAACGTCTTCATCTGTTGCGTAAGACCAGTTTTTACCACCTTGCACTTGTCCTTCGGTATTCTCCTTGAACACTTGCAAAGGTATTTCAAGAAGCACTAACTCCTCGATAACCGGCTTCATGTCGATAACTTCACCATCAATATAGCGAAGTTCTCCGTCATCTTCCCCTCGTTTATCCTCGTCAATCCAGCTGAAAACTTCAACTGTCTCAACTTCGATAGGAAACTCAACATCTTCCCACGTGCGTGCACATGGTAATGTTAACGTTGCTGTCACAGTTAGCTGACATGTCATTTGCGATGCACCGAAAGTACAAAGCCCTTTTACATGAACGGGCGAAATTGCTCGAATATCCTGGTTTCGCTCCATCACCTCGTCCAACTGGACATAGGCATCGATTGGCATCCCGTTTTGGCGGTATTTAGATAATTGATGAATTGACCATTTCATTCGTTTAATCACCTCGAGACAACAATGTTGATTATATAATGTGTAAAAATAGATGTCAAGATAATTTCTTGTCACCACAATAAAACCCACCTATAATTATATATTATAATAAGTGAATTTGCTCCAAATCGTTCTATAATAAGCAAAAGGCTCCAAATTTACAAGAACGAGAAGCAAATAATATTGATAAAGGGGGCTTACATTTGCAAGCAGTCGGAATAGTTGTTGAATACAATCCTTTTCACAACGGACATGCCTATCATTTGGAACAGGCAAAAAAAGTAGCACAAGCGGATATTGTCATCGCAGTCATGAGTGGGGATTTTTTGCAGCGTGGTGAACCAGCCATGGTCGATAAATGGACACGCACAAAAATGGCTCTCGCAGGTGGTGTTGATATAGTCATTGAACTACCCTACGTTTATAGTACCGCACCTGCAACTGATTTCGCAAAAGGAGCCATTTCCTTACTATCTGCAATTGGTTGCGATTCTTTTGCCTTTGGAAGCGAAGATGGTTCCATTCAGCCCTTTATGAATACGTTTCAGCTCATTAATAATCACCGCACTGAATATAACACTCTTATTAAAGAAAGCCTTAAAACGGGTGCAAGCTATCCTAAAAGTCTACATTACGCCTATGAACAGCTTTCTCAAAAGTTCCCTGCTACATACATTGATTTGGGACAACCGAACAATATCCTTGGTTTTCACTATATTGAGGCTGCTAAGGCTCTAGGTAGTAACATTAAGCCTTTAACAATCCCTCGCATCGTTGCAGGTTACCACGACACTATACAAGAAGGTGCATCCATTGCTAGCGCCACAGGAATACGCAAGGCACTAGCAACAACCAGTGATCTTCAAAGTGTGCAAGATTTTCTTCCTAAAGCATCGTTTGATTATTTAGCTGATTGGCATGAAAAATATGGTGAATTTGCAAGTTGGGAAACTTTTTGGCCATTATTACAGTTTACACTTATTCGACATACACCTAATGAACTTACCCGCTATGCCGAAGTAACAGAAGGCATTGAAAATGCTCTTATCAAAGCAGTAAAAACGAGTCAATCATTTAGCAGCTTTATGGAGAAAATTAAATCAAAACGCTATACTTGGACACGACTTCAACGGATGCTCACACACATTTATACGGGATTTACAAAGGAACAGTTGCAAAGCTTTGATGCTCCTTCCTGTATACGTTTACTTGGTATGAGTAAGCAGGGACAAGCCTATTTAGGCATGCATAAAAAAGATATACCTTTACCTTTAATCAGTCGTGTTGCAGCTATGGATGATGTTATGCTTGCTGTAGATATTCATGCAGCAGAGGTATACAATTTAAGTATAGAACAAAGAACAAAAGAGCAAAGTCTTCCGAAAGATTATCAAACACCACCGATTCGTTTTTAAGTAACGGAAAAGGATGCCAGAAATTCTTCTGGCATCCAACTTTTTAGTTTTATCGGAACACTTTCAGGAATTATCGTCCAACTTTTGAATTTTATCGACTAACTTTTGAATTTTATCGACTAACTTTCACGTTTTATCACCCAACTTTTAATTTTTATCGACATCCACCTTCCAAAGAGCAAAAAAAGGATTCATACACAAAACTATGTGTGAATCCTTTTACTTTATTATGTCGCCCAGGATATCACCCTAATTTAAAAATCAGGGTGTTTTTTCGCGAAAGCGCGGAGGAAGCGACTCGACGCTTGCTCACTGGAAAGCAACGGAAATCAACCCACGTTACAATGATAAAACTTTATTTCGGCTGTAACTGTTTTAAATATTCGATTGCATCATCCACAGTTTTAACCGGAACTATTTTCATTTTTGTTCCAATATCTTTAGCAGTCATTATTGCTGTAGCATAATTAGATTCCAGGTCAGGATATTTAGCTTTCATTTCTGGAGTAATTTCATCATCTGGTGCAAAAAAGATTTCCATACCATCACGATCAGCAGCAATGACTTTATAGTCTATTCCACCAATTCTTCCAACAGAGCCATCCACCAGCATCTCCCCTGTCCCTGCAATAGCATAGCCTTTCGTTAAATCTTCTTTGAGAAGTTGGTCTAAAATTTCTAAAGTAAACATTAGTCCAGCAGACGGACCTCCAATATCCTCAGTTTTCATAGATACATTTGGATTTGTTTCAATAGATTTACTTTCAGCATAAGTAATACCTAAACCAGCCCTTGTTTCTTCTGATTCAGGAATTTCCTTTAATGTAATCGTTACCTCTTGTTCTTTTTTATTACGTATAAATTTAATTGTCGCTTTATCTCCAAGCTGCTTTGGTTTTAAAAGATCTAAAAGCATTTGTTGGTTTCTAATTTTTTGTCCATCAACTTCAATAATTTCATCACCAGCTTTTAATAAATTTTCCGAAGCACCGCCCTCAAGGACATTTAATATAAAAACACCGTTAAAAAGAATTTTTGTTTGAAGGCCAGCTCTTTGAAAAGCTACATACTTTGCATTAAATTGAGAATCAGACATTAATTTAAGCTGTCGAACATTATATTCCTCTTCATCCTCTAATGGATTTCGAACTTGGGTAATATCCATTAATTTTTGGTATTTTTGGGTTTTTGCCCAAAGATACGAAAAAGGCGTAGCTTGCTGCATAGCCACTGTCATTAAACTCAAGGAACCTTCATCATTCGTGTGGCTATTTTCAACGTTAACAAATTTACTGACATCATAAGCACTTCCAGGCTTCATGATATAAGCGTCTAGTCGGTATAACATTAAAAAACAAATCACGACTAATAACACTGCATAAATACTAATTTTTTTCTTCATTAGAAAAACACCTCCTAGGACGCTCGCAAAACCATACGTTCATGTTTTTGCCTTTTTTACATATATTGATTTTAGCATTTGCCTATGTGAATGACAAAAAGTTGAAACGAGATGATAACATGTATGCGACAATTCAAATAGCGATTTGCATAGTTCTTATTCTATTACTCTTGTTATTCCCACAAACAGCTCATACTGGTACTGATTTAGGTTTAAACCTTTTTATGGATGCCCTATTCCCTTATTTATTACCGTACCTTATTTTAACTCAATGGCTTCTCCGTTTAACGGCTCCTATGCGCACGAAAACAAAAAGAGCTTCTTTATACGTACAAGCCTACATTATTAGCGCACTCGGGGGGTATCCGTCTGGAGCAACAACCATTGTTTACTTAAAAAACAGCGGGCAATTACACGCTAAAGAAGCAAATTTTTTATTAGCCGTATGTCATGCACCAAGCCCTCTATTCGTGCTAGGCTTTGTAAGCCTTGATTTATTACACAGTAATACGTTCGGATGGTTATTTTTATGTTTACTACATAGTTTTAACATTTGCTGTTTAATAACCGGTTACTTTTTATTTCGTAAAACGGATCCTCCTAGCATCGCCATACACAATACACCTTTGTCTTCAGCACCATTCTCTGAAAGCATAAAAGAAACAGCCCCGACAATACTATTAGTTGGAACGACAATAATTTTTTTCACTACCATCCAGACGATTGTCCAGCAAGGCCTTGATTCACTGATACCTAAACTTCCCTATACAGCCGAGCTTTCCATAGCCGCAATTCTTGAAGTTACAAATGGTCTTAAAATGACCGTCTCAGCTTTTCCCAATCTTTCATATTTACCGTTTTTGGTCGTTATGTTGTTAACTATGCAAAGTATAAGCATCCATTTACAAATTTTCGTTATTGCGAAATCAGCTAAGCTTTCCGTTCGACCCTATATAAAATTCCGCCTACTTAGCATAATCATTGTACCTACTATTTATGCTCTTTTTTTCTTAAAATAAATAATCGTCTGCATCACCACACCTCCCTCTATTGGAGTGAAGGTTCAAACTGACTTAGGAGCAAGCATAGTAGAGGAATTCAATCACTTGCCTGCTTCTTTTTCCCCTTTTTCAATTGCAATAGCAGAAAATATTATAGCAATTTCCAATCTCATCCTGTTATCAAATAAAACAGAGGCTGGAACACATCGCTTTATTACGATAAATTAGAGCAATATGTCAGAAGATACAAGCTTGTAAAGTGGTTGATTGGAGTGGAGACTGGGCGACTCCTTGGGGATTAGTAATAGAGGAACGAAGGCTAAAAGCATCACGTCCTGTGATAACGCCTTCGTGACCGACATCCTGTCGCCCCGACGCCCCCAGGAAGCTTTGCTCTGTGCGAAAGCGAAGCGGCAGCGACAAATGTTTTATCCGTGCGAAAGCGAAGCGGCAGCAACAAATGTTTTATCTGCGCGAAAGCGAAGCGTCAGCGACAAAGCGCCCAGTCGGAACGGAAATCACCCCTTCGTTTTGCCGGAGGGTCATCTGAATTGACACCTCTGACAGTATATTTTTATAGAAAAATTTAAAAATACCCCATTAGAAAAGCGCGAGAAAATCAACTTTTCTAAAATTGATTTCTCGCGCTTTTTAAGACTTTGACAAGTTTTGTCCCAGTCTCTCTTTTTAGTTTATTTATCAATTATGCCTCGGCATAATTGCGTCCAGAATCGGCTTTGTGCTTAGGCCTGCACGAGGGCCGACACGAGGTCGGTCATTTCGGTAATGCCACAGGACGTGGCGTTTTTACCGATGCAGGTCAAGCCGTTATCGCATGGATGGATTATTTTAGGCTAACATCCTCTGTGAACTCCTTTCCGATTCCGTGACATCCGCCGGGGGCTTTGGGCTAACGTGATGTTGGTCACTCAGTCGTTGTCACAGGACGTGGCGTTCTTAGACTGCGTTCCTCTATTTCATCGGATGTTTGGACACCCGATGAAAGAAGTTAAAAACCATACTTTTCTTTCAAAGCTTCTACAACACAAGCAGGAACAAGCTCGCTGACATCACTACCGTATTTCGCAACCTCTTTGACAATGCTTGAGCTTAAGAATGAATATTGATTTTTTGTCATGATGAAAAACGTTTCAATGTTTTTATCAAGAAAACGGTTCATTGAAGTAATTTGCATTTCGTATTCAAAATCCGAAACAGCTCGTAAACCACGGACAATCGCTTTTGCTTTTTTTTCCTTAGCATAGTCTATTAATAGCCCCGATGAACTTTCAATACGTACATTAGGCAATGTTTTAGTCACTTCAGCCATTAATGCCATACGCTCTTCTACTGAAAATAACGGCTGCTTGGATGAATTATTTAAAACAGCAACATAAACTGTGTCAAATACATCTGCCGCCCGTTTAATAATATCTAAGTGACCATATGTCACCGGATCAAAACTTCCAGGAACTACAGCAATTTTCTCTGACAACCTATTCTCCCTCTTTCTTTTGCATAACGATCCATTTCACCTTGGTAGCAAGATGTTGGCCACTCTGGCATTTTCACTGATTGAGAAGTTCTTAGCCTGAGTTTCTCTATTCAGTGGGTATTGGGACACCCAAAGAATGAAGATAAACGGATATAATCGTTCCGCCATATGTTTCTTGTCTTTTTAATACAAAGTCCCCAAACCTCTGTGGTAATTCTACTTCTTTTGCATGCTCACATAAAATAGCACCATCATGTTGAATTTTATCATTGTCGACAAGAATCTGCACTAAGTCATAATATTCTTTGTGATGATACGGCGGGTCTAAAAATGCTAATTTAAACGTAATATCACGTTTTAATAGCGCTTTCACCGCACGCTTCGCATCTATACGAAATAGCTCAGAACAATCCTCATAACGACATTTCTTTATGTTTTCCTGTAGTACTTGGAACGCCTTTGCATCCTTTTCAATAAAAACGGCGTGCTCAGCTCCTCTACTTAAAGATTCAATACCTAAGCCACCGCTCCCCGCAAATAAATCGAGCGCTATACCTCCATCAAAGAATGGACCAATAATATTAAATATGGATTCCTTAACTTTATCAGTTGTAGGTCTCGTCGTATTCCCCACAATCGCCTTTAGTGGCATCCCTTTACGTTCTCCTGCTACAACTCTCATAGGCAAATCACCGTACTTTCTTATTGCATATAACAATTTCGCCTTGGCGTAATTGTTATTGTTTATTGGTTGTTGTTGTTGTTGTTGCTGTCGCTTCGCTTTCGCACAGACAAAACATTGTTGCTGTCGCTTCGCTTTCGCACAGATAAATTGCCACAGGACGTGGCGTTCTTAGACTGAGTTCCTTTATGTCAGCGGGTGTTTAGCACCCGCTGAAAGAAGTTAAAAGTATTTTTGCAGCGAAAGACGAACCTCCGCTGCAAAAAATTTATTCTTGTTCTTGTGTTAACATCTTGATATTGATACGACCATCACTTTTTTGTAATTCTACTAAAAATAATCGTTGTAGCCAAGCTTCTTCAACATAATAATGATTGGCAATTTTAATGATTGGTTCTGAAATAGTAGAATATCTACGTTGATTAAATACATAAAATCCAGGCTCTTTCGGGAATCGGAAGGTGCGATTATCATTATTGATATAATATCCATTTTTACCTTCGCCAACAGTATATCCTAGATATGGCAACAATGTATCAGCAGTATACAATACTTGTCCTTCATTAAGAATCACTTGAACATCATCTCTCAAAGCGTCATTAACGTAAACATTTCGATCATCCTCAAATAAAAGTGGGTATGTGCCATTTTCTTGGGCAGCATTCAACTTAAAATAAGACGTTTTTGCATCTAATACCTTTGATAAAAGATCGTCCATTGATGCAGGGGAAATCTGCTCTTCACCTAGCTTATCCAAAGCTTCCTGCCATGCCGACTCTTGATTTGCTGTCATATATTCTTTTAACGTCTTCACGATTTTCTTTGCTTTATCTGAACCAATCGTATCCTTCACTAAATAGGATGCCACAACTTCCGGCAACCATGTTGGTGAATCTTCAAACTTATATTGTGACTTTATTTGTGACATGATAACTGCTTGTTCAGTTAGCTCAGGCAAAAATAAGAGTCGATCATCATGTTCTTTTACTGGATTCTTTTCTTGAATAATAGCAACGTGTTGATCATTCAAAAACTTGGCGTTTTCCAATGATTTCAAGAAATCCTTCGAAATAGCTCCCTGGGCATAAATAGATAACACAGGGGTTTGCT
>NZ_JBHZDH010000041.1:37023-49199 GCF_042755925.1 Lysinibacillus sp. NPDC059133
GTGTTGATCATTCAAAAACTTGGCGTTTTCCAATGATTTCAAGAAATCCTTCGAAATAGCTCCCTGGGCATAAATAGATAACACAGGGGTTTGCTCTTGTACTTTTAAATTACCCTTTTGCCAATAAATATCACGAACTGTACCATATCCACTAAACATTGTATAGTTAACAAGTGATAATTTTTGCTGACCTACTAAAGGCAGTCCCGTGATCCACTGACCAACAATTTTACTATCAGTTGAAATATGTACTACTGAATAAGATGCTTCACCATTCGTTAATGTAGCGAAAACATTTTGGATGAGCATTTTATCTTTTAAGCCACCCTCAATCGGAATTATGTATGAAACAGATTGTGATTTAGTCTCTCCTTTTTTAAAATAGGAGACTTCTTTTGATAAGCGCTCACAGCTTTTTTCGTTATCGATAAAGCAACTAGGATTTACTGCATTTTCCGGCCACTTTATTTTCACTTTTTGGTTGGGTAAATTTTTAAAATGTTGACGAATATCTAAGCTATTTTCTCGATAGACAATTTCTATCTCTTGTGAAAAAAGGAATTCGCCATTGCCTGTTTCTAAATCAGACGAATAAGCATGGTACTGAAAAAATAATGTTCCGGTAATGATTAGTGCTAAAATGGAAAAAAAACTCATTGCAAATTTCATGTGCTTGACCTCCCGCAGCATGATACTATGTGTATTGGAAAGGATGTGCAATTTTTATGCCACAACAATTTATAGAATTAGGTGAGGGCTATGGTGATGTTTATGAGCTACTTGAAATAGTGAGAACCAATCAAGATCGCTTCCACCAAGCCTTTATACTAACATCCACTAAAGAAGAAAAAAAGGTTGCCTCTTTAGCAATCGCTTTAAAACCAGTCGGTGAAAGTAAATTCATGCCGATTTATATTTGTCGAGAAGGCATCCCTTATAATGAAGAGCAGCCTTCACAGCGACAAAAAATATTTGAAGAAAGTATTAAACGACTAGATAGAAAAGCGGTTGTTGTAGAAATAAAGCACTCTTCTATATTTTCGGAACCAAAACTATTTTATCAATACTTAATTGGAATAATGAGACTTCATCACTATATTCCAGCGTTGACATAATATTATAGACCTGCTTTATAGTCATATTCTTTCGCTTTATCTGGTTTTGCATTTTCAAACTCAGTTTTAACAAATGGACGATAAGACTTTACAACGTTTTTCACGAATGGAAGGCGTTGTAGTTTTGTTGTCATTGATTCAATTTCTTCTCGCTCGCAATAAAGCACTACATATTTTTGCCTCCGAGAAATATAAAGAACATGACCATATTTTCGAAGAGACTTCGCATGTTTTAATTGATGGACGTATACGATTAGTCCTTGTCGTTCGTTCATAGTATTCCCCTCATTTCTTACATAAAAGAATACCATAGACCGGAAAATGATAGCAACAGAGTTTAGCTGACAGAACGCTCAATTTTCCGTTATAATGGAAAAGCATACAACGTTGACTAAGAGTTTTACCATTCACTTATGCAAGTTATTAGAATACTAATTTAAGTTAGAACTTCTCGCTCACTATTTATATTATTTTAATTGTTAAGGAGGACGAATATGGGTAAGAAAACAAAGATTGCGCTTGCAATCGCAGCGGCAAGTGCAGCTGCTTGGGCAGGTAGTAAAGCTATTTCAAAACCTCAACAACGAGAAGGTAAACAAGCATTACAATTTGATCACCCAATTATTCTCGCACATCGTGGCGGTGCTCATTTAGCACCTGAGCATACAATGCCTGCTTTTGAAAATGCCGTGCAGTTAGGTGTTAACGGCTTTGAAATAGATATTCGCTTAACCAAAGATGAGGAAATTATCGTTTTCCATGATGATACTGTTGATCGCACAACAGATGGCTATGGACTTGTTGCAGACATGACTTTAGCAGAAATAAACGCATTAAACCACGGTTATCAATTTGAAGATTTGGATGGGGAATTTCCTTATCGAGATGAAAAAATAGACGTTGTAACTTTACGTGAACTACTAGAATCTTATCCAAATATGTTAGTAAATATTGATATTAAAGATGCACCAGATACGTATGAAGGAAGTTTAATGCCTTCTAAACTATGGCGTTTAATTGAAGAGCTTGGTGCTGAGAATCGAGTAGTTGTCACAAGCTTTTACGGTGAACAGATCGATCGCTTTAATTTATATGCGCAAAATCAAGTAGCACTCGGTGCGGGTGAATCAGATGTTCGTAAAGCATTCGCTTCTTTCTCAAGTCAATTCGGACATTTATATCATCCTAAGGTAGATGTATTCCAAATACCACCTAAATCAGGAGTAATTACTCTAGATTCTCCGAAGTTTATCCAGTTTTTAAGCAATTTAAATATCCCTGTTCATTATTGGACTATCAATGACATAGCAACAATGAATAAATTAATTCACAACGGTGCAAAAGGTATTGTTACAGATCGACCTGATATTGCTGTAGAATTACTACAAAAATAAGAAAATGGAATGAAGCTTAACTTCCATTTTAAATTAGGTTAACACATTGATTGGTAAGGGCTACTTTCTAACAGCCCTTACCTTTTGTTTTTATATTTCATTAAATTTTCTACCTATAAAATTAGCAGGTACTGGGGATAAATTTAATTCTCTCGCCCACACAGAAAGCTGCCCAATATGATGAATTTCATGTGCAATAATATGGTGTAAAATTTCGTTTTTTGTATAAGTATTTGTATCCCAAGAAACCTTTACAATCTCATCGCTAACATTCGCATTATGCTTCAAAAATTCAATAATTTCCCCACGTAATTCAATTGAGAGATTTTTTATCTTTTCAAGCGTTTCGCATTCGTGAAAAACAAATATTCTGTCTTTTTCACCTTTTATGCCACGAATCCAGCTATATTCAACATCAATAATATGAAACAGAGTATACAGAATACTACCTACTCCACCATTTCGCTTTTGCAACAATTCCTCTATGCTTAGCTGATTACACCACTCAAACCATTCGTCTCTTACTTGCCAGTTATACTCAAAAAATTTGATCATTTAGCCCTTCACCCCTCAGATTTTTTCAGCGAATTTCATCCCGCATTAACGCCCAGTGAAAACTAATAAACAGCAGGGCTAAGAAAACCCCCACTGTTTAAAATTCCACTTTATTGTAAATGATGCAATACCGCATCCGTTACATCACGTAATGTCGCTGTTCCTCCCAAATCACCTGTTTTAATACCTTGTGCCAATGTTGCTTCCATTGCATTCAGCACTTTTGTACCAAGCTCATGATAGCCTAAAAAATCAAGCATCATTTTACCTGTCCAAATTTGTCCAAGCGGATTTGCTATCCCTTGTCCTGCAATGTCAGGAGCAGAGCCATGGACTGGTTCAAACATAGATGGATATTGTCGCTCTAAATTTAAATTTGCAGCTGGAGCAATTCCGATACTTCCCATAATTGCACCACCTAAGTCAGTTAAAATATCCCCAAATAAATTTGATGCAACAATTACATCAAAGTTTTCTGGCTTCATCACTAAAAAGGCAGCTAAAGCATCAATATGATTAGATACTTGTCCTATATTCTCGTAATCTTTACCTACTTGCGCAAATACTTCATCCCAAAAAGGCATACTGTATGTAATTCCATTAGATTTTGTGGCACTTGTAACATGCTGGTGTCGAGTTTTCGCCATTTCAAATGCATATCGCATTGCACGCTCTGTTCCCTTCCTTGTGAAAATAGCATTTTGGATAGCAATCTCATCCTGTCCACTATGTATTCTACCACCACTCTCAGCATACTCTCCCTCTGAGTTTTCACGTACAACAACAAAATCAAAGCCATTTGGGTTACGTAAAGGTGAAGGCAAACCTTGAAGTAGCTTTGCCGGACGCACATTAATAGATTGCTTCATCTCGCGGCGGATTTTAATAAGTAGCCCCCATAATGAAATGTGATCTGGTACTAAATCAGGCATGCCTACAGCGCCTAAAAAGATTTGATCAAAACCATTTAAAATTTCAATACCATTATCAGGCATCATTTTACCTGTCTCTAAATAATAGTCGCAGCCCCATGGGAATGTTGTCCATTCAAATTGAAAGCTGCCATCTAATTGGGCGGCTTTATTCAGCACTTCTATTGCCGCTGGTACAACCTCTTTACCAATCCCATCTCCTGGTATAACGGCAATTCGATAAGTCTTCATCTGTTAATCCTCCTATAATTTCTATATTGCCTATTCAATTACTATACAATTTTTCCGCCATGATTACATCCTGATGTTTATGGCTGTCACTACAGTAGCATAGTAACCAATTATGCCTCGGCATGATTGCGTCCGGAGGCTTTGTGCCAACGTGATGTTGGTCACTCAGTCGTGTGTTGTTGTTGTTGTTGTTGTTGTTGTTGCTGTCGCACAGTTAAAACCATGTTGCTGTCGCTTCGCTTTCGCACAGTTAAAACCATGTTGCTGTCGCTTCGCTTCGCACAGTTAAAACCGTGTTGCTGTCGCTTCGCTTTCGCACAGTTAAATTGCCACAGGACGTGGCGTTCTTAGACTGAGTTTCTATAATTCAGCGGATGTTTGGACACCCGCTTAAAAGTGACTTAAAACCGCATTCAGGTGGGAGACTTCTGTAGCTGACGCTTTGCTTTCGCTACTAAAACACTTGTAGCTGACGCTTTGCTTTCGCTACTAAAATAATTGCTGAAAGAAGTTAAAAAAGACTATATACAAACTCACTCGAGTTTTGTATACAGTCTAAGAAAAAGTATTACCTTGTTTATGCAGAGCAAGAGCAAGAACCGCCTGAGCCACATCCTCCACCACATGAAGAACCTGAGGAAAAGAACGGATTACTTACAGGAACTTTTACCGCTTCAGAAACAGTTTTTCCTATAAGTAAGCTTATTTGGTCAAGCAAATCTTGAAAATCGTTCTCGGCAATTTTTAAAGCCGACACCTTTTCATTTAAATCGAGTGCGCGCTTTTGCTGACGAATCGATTTCATAATTGTATGATAGTCCGGATGATATTTTCCGAAACGTTGTACATCTTCGTACTGCTCTTTCATGCGATTAAATGCGTAAATATCTTCCACTAATTGGACGTCACTATACACATCATCATACGCTTGTTGCAGCGCTTTCGCAGGCTCAGAGGAAAGAATCATCTCGCAAAGCGCATCGGCCTCATCCAAAATGATTGCCCAGTCAGAGGTTATCATCATTTTTAATTCCCCCAATCTCTTTCCCATCATAACAGATTTTATGGTAATTTTACATTAATGATATTTTTAAATGAAGGAGTTTTTAAATTGGTACCATCATCCAAAGAACAAATAGAACAATTACTTGCAGAGATTTTACAACATAGTACAGCTGAAGATGAGGAAGTATTACTACATTTATTGTCTGGACTTCGCGATAAACAACAAGGTATTCACCGACGTTATATTAATGCTGCCTTACATATGGTTGGCAAATTTGAACCCGAAGTTAGTGAAGTTCGTATTCCCATTACACCCGTTATCCATAATACCATTAAGGTACCACACGGTGGGATTATTGCAACCATTGCAGATGCCGCAATGGGCGGACTTGCTTCGCGTTCGGTGCCAGAAGGCTTTAATGTTGTCACAACAAATATGAATATCTCTTATATTGCTACAACAACCAACAAGGAACTAATCGCTCGTGGACGTTTCGTACATAAAGGGCGCCAGACACTTGTGATGGAATGTGATATCGAGGATGAGACTGGACGAAGACTTGCTATTGCGACTGGTTCTTTCTTTGTTATTCAACGCCGTCCTTAGACATAAGATTTAAAAAGTAATCTCGAATACATTGTTGATCGGAAAAAGGGAATTTTTGATTTTTTATTTGTTGGGTCTGTTCATGCCCTTTTCCGGCAACAAGTACAATATCGCCTTTTTCTGCCTTTGTTAGTGCTTGATGAATAGCAACTTTTCGGTCTAGAAAGATTTCATAATATTGCTGCTCAGTAAATCCAGCAATAATACTTTCATTAATTAAAATAGGGTCTTCATCACGTGGATTATCAGTTGTTAGAAAAATGACATCCGCATACTTACTAGCTACTGCTCCCATCGCAAAACGTTTCGCCTTATCTCGATTTCCCCCACAGCTAAATACAAGGTAAAGGGTTTTAGATCGATCCAAAGTTTGCAAAACAGCCTGTAATGCCTCTGCAGTATGTGCGTAATCTACGTACACCTCAACCCCAAATGGATTGTCTATTTTCTCAAGCCTTCCTTCAGGTAGCCTTAACAACCACATATGCTCCGCTAAGTCTTCAATTGAAAAACCTAGGCGCCATAAAGTCATTAACGCAGCTACAGCATTTTGCACATGATATTTACCGATAAAAGGGATTTCCACAATATGCTCGCTCGATGACGTTTGTAAACAAAGTACCGTTTTTCCAACTGATTCACTGACAATTTGGATATGTAAATCATTATGATTATCAAAACCGAATGAGCAGGATTTTTTCTTATCATAAATACCGACGGAACGGCAAAAATTATCATCCCCATTTAGCACTAGCTTTTTCGACAAATCTGCCAACCTTTTTTTCGCACGCTTATATGCCTCAAGTCCTCCGTGATCTTCTAAATGGTCCTCTGTTAAATTTAAAAAAACACCACAATCGATATCACAATGATCAAGTCTATGTTGCTGTAAGCCCATTGACGAAGCTTCTAAAACAACATGTGTAACACCATTTCGTACACATTGCTTTAAAATTGGATGTAACTCTTTTGCCTGTAATGTCGTTAATTGCTCATGCACTGATTGTTGTTTCTGTTCATTGATGAAAAATCCTACAGTTCCAATAACTGCAACGTTTTTATGTAGGGCTCTTAGCAATTGGCTCACAAAATGACTTACTGTTGTTTTACCATTTGTACCTGTAATCGCAATGACGGTTAATGCTTCCGCCGGAAACGCTGAAAGCTTTGCACTCGCATACGATAAAAATAGGGATGTATTTGGAACCCAAACAAAAGGAATATTTTGATCAGTAATAGGTAGTGAAATACTTTCCTCTGACACTATAGCGGCTGCACCCCGAGCTAATGCTTCTTTTACAAAACGACTTCCCGATGTTTTCTTACCCTTACGTACAATGAAAATATCCCCGGGTTTTACTGCCTGAGCATAATCCTCAACACCTGTAATATTTGTGCGAATAGATCCTCCAGTTACACTACACGGCCAGTCTTTTAATAGCTCAGCTAATTGCAAGCTTCATTCCCCCTTTCGGTTCTCTATCATATGATGGCGTATATAACGGTGTGACGAAAATTGTAGGTGGTCATTGTGCTTTTCTTTTTCGCATCAAATAAAAAGACTGAAGATAAACTTGATTTTGCCAAGTTTATCTTCAGTCTTTGATTTCTAAATTTTCCCGCATTTATCGTGATGATTCATCAATATTTTCTACTTGTTCCTCAGAGTCTTTATTCTCACTATCCAGCTCCTGAGAAGAAGATTCTAACAATATTTGCGTATAATAGTTTAAAAATACGCCAGATCCCACTGTAGTATATAGATCATTTAAAATGACCTTTCGATGCTCAGATGAATTAAGCCAGCCATGCATTGCTTCGATCGCATCAAAATAATCAGTCGCAAGATTTTCATTCGCCTCACTATATTCGATTCCCTGTGTTTCTAATCTCTTTTTTAAATCTCCATTTGTTGGTGATTCATGACCAAGGAAATTTTGAACCTTCATATCTTCACTATGCACTTTTGCAACTTCTTCTATTGATTCATCAATAGTTAATGGAGATAAATCATGTTGAACTCTTGTTACATTTATTAAATCGTCAAGCTGTGCAGCACTTGCTTCATTAATTTCCTTCTGTAAAAAAGAAGAAGGTGGTGTTGGTATAACTAGCTCGCCTTGATAAGTCATTTCATAAGGTTGATGAAGAACAAGTGTTTTACTATTAGTAAAGCGTACTCCTTGTAGCTCACCCGTTTCTCTATCGAGATAGAGTTGTGCAAAAAGCCCATCGAATTTCACAAGCAATCGTGTCTGCATATCTTCTTCACTCATCGAGAAAACGAAAATATTTTTATCAACATTCGCCGTGACTTCATAATCAATAATAGTCATTCGGTATATATCATCGCGCTTCTGACCAACCTTAAAAGGAGAAGCATCTAAATCTTCACCAGCTATATAAACTTGTGTAACAATATTATTTTCAACGCCTACCATAAAAAATTTGGAAGCATTTGCATTATAGATCCACCAATCATACCCAAAGGATGATGGTTCCTTTCGAACTGGTTCACCATATTTATCCGAAACTTCCTTTATTCCTTTACCGATTAATGTCGACATCCCACTTTTCGGACGTGGCATTGCCCCCATTTCAGGTTGCTTTAACTCGGTTTTGGGAATGATATTTGAATTGGCATTCGGACCTTTTAGTGGCTCGTTTTCACGTGGTGTATTAAAAAACATAAAGCCAATCAACGCAATTGCAGCACATGCCATAAAAATGCGAAATAAAGCTTTCATACATGACTCCTTCTTATCACGATTATTCTAAAATTATTATATCAATTGTAGTTGGGTTGACACAATGTTGTCATTGCAACAATGTCGAATATGCTCTATTATAAAAATGAGCGTATACTTTGTACGAGAACCTAAAGGAGGATTAGAGATGTATTTTGAAAATACTAACCTTGAAAATTTAACAGCTGATCAAGAACTTATTGTAAGCGTCATGAAAAAAAATGGTTTAGAATGTGATGGCGGCTGGGACTACGAACGTATGACATTTGATAAGCGTTTCGATACTCGTGAGGGACGTTATTACCTACGTGTATTCTCATATGCTAAATCAGGTGATGTTGGTGCACACGATGCAATCCTAACATTAATGAAACCAGCACTTGGTAAGTACTACTATCCACACGGCGTTGAGTATGGTGATGATGAAGTTTATCCAGCTCATCTTGTAAAAAAATGTGAAGAAATCTTAAAAAAAGTTAAATTAGACTTACAAGCTTTTGAAATTCATGCATAATTTTAGATAGTTATTTCACGGTGCATACATGTCGGTTAAACATCGAAATCATTTTATTATTTTATCAGGTAACAGTAACGGCAATAGCATGCAGTGCAATAGCTAAACTAAAAAGACTGGTGGTCCAGTCTTTTTTATTTTGAGTAAAAATTTTATTTCTTCTCATACTAACTATATCTTTTACATGATGTAGGTGAGATAAATGTTACAATTTTTCAAACACCCCTTTTTTCGCCATCCGATAATCGTTATTGCGATTGGAGTTGCAATTCTCTGGTTTATATCCCTGTCATTTCCCATACTGCTTGCCTACGTAACTGCATTATTATTGGAACCTGTCATCATACGAATTAGTAAACGGTTCCGAAAAAAACGTAAAATAGTCGCATCCATTTTTTTTATGTTCTTTTCAAGTGTGACATTATTATTATGTATTCTCATCATATTTATAAGCTGGAAACGATTTTCAATATTTATCATTGATATTCCTGAGTATCTCAATCAGCTATCAGCACTATGGATTCAAATACAATCCAAGCTTTCTAACTATACCTATCATTTACCCTTAGATCTTGTTATACAAATTCAACTTATGATAGCACGGGCTCTATCTTCAATCGAGAAATATGCTCTTTCTTTAACAAATGTGAATGTTTGGTCATCTTTACTTACGTATATGTCTTCACGTCTGTTTGATATTTTTGTTTATTGGATTGTGTTATATATGTTTCTTTTAGAATTACCGAATATTAACCGTAAAATATTAGCACCTATTCCGTTCCACTACCACCAAAAAATACTATTTATTGGACAGCGTGTGAAACTTGCTTTATTTGGTTTTGTGAAAGCACAATTTTTAGTTGGTATTTGTATTTTCGCTATAGCTTTTGGAACCTTTTATTTTCTTAAAACACCATTCCCACTTATTTTATCACTCTTACTAGTCATTTTAGATTTCATTCCCTTTTTAGACTCATTTATTTTGCTTCTTCCTTGGGCAATATACAAAGCCTTTACAGGTGAATATATCTATGCTGTTATGTTAGTCGTACTAACGATCGTACAATTTTTAGTTCGACGTATGATTGAGCCTAGAGTTATTGGAAATAAGGTTGGGCTCTCCTCACTAACAACTTTTATTGCAATGTTTATCGGTTTTGAAATATTTGGATTTTCTGGCATTTTAATTGGTCCTTTACTCGTTGTTGTTGTTCTTTCCCTATTTAATCAAACATCTATAAAAAATCTCCCTCCTTCTCAAAAATAAGGAGGGAGATTTTATATTCTATTATGCCTTGGCATAATTGCGTCAGCGAATGTTTGGACACCCACTGAAAGAAGTTAAAAGCCTAAAATAGCTTTAATGACAGATGTTGTTTCACCTGGTTCAAACATTACATATAGTAACATGTATACTAAAACTCCGGTAATAGCTACGAAAAACCAAATAATACTTGTGATCGGTCCAATACGACGGTGAAGCTTAAGATTAGTCTTCAAACCAGAGATGATACTAACAATACCAAATACTGCTCCAGTTGTCGCAAGCGTAATATGGAAAATTAAGAAAAATGTATAATATGGCTTTAAATCTTCTCCTCCACCAAACGCCGTGTTACCAATAAAGACTGTACGTGAAGCGTAAATAATAAAGAAGATAAGTGCTGCAACTCCTGCTGCAAGCATTACTTTTTTATGAGCTTCTACTTTCTTTTTTATAATTAAGCCCCAACCAATAGCTACAAGTACAGCACTAATAACGATGAATGTTGTACTTATAGTAGGCAAAATTTGCAATTCCATTGACAAAACCCCTTATACAAATTAAAGTTTCTTTTTATAACTGATGTTGATGTTGGCTTTCCCATTTCTTTTGATGTTCTTTTAACGCATCAGCAGTAATTTTATCAGGATCCTTTTGTTCTGAACGATACCATTTAATAAAGATTGCTCCTAGTAATACACCAAAAATAAGCTCTTGTAAAATTTTCATTAATACACCGCCTAGTTGCTGATCGGCAACAGCTGACATATTTGTAAAGAGCTCTGGTCCGGAAAGAGATAAACTAGATAATGTGGAAACTGGTACACAAAGTTCCATTGCCTTTAGCCATGCATCACCATTTGTATATGTTTCATACATAGCGTTTGGTGCAAAAATTATTAACGCACACGCAGGTGTAATTAATACCGCATTAGCAATGATATAGCCTAATTTATACAAAGGTTTCATTTGCGGACGATTAGGCATCTTTTGAATCAAAGGCCAGTACATTAAAACTGCAGAAACAAATAATACAAACGTATATGTACCATGTAAAGTTTCGTTTAATTTAATGTAGTCTAATACTGCAGGTAAGTGGTAAAAAGAAAATAAACCAATAAACACAAATACCGCAACGACAGGGATTGTAAATGTTTTAAATAAAGATCTAACTACTGGTGCTTCAATCGCAACTTTCCATACCCACCAAGGAATCCCCTTAATTAAGAAAATCGGTACAAGTAACAATAAAATAGCCATTTGCACCATATGCATCGTAAACATAATGTGCGCCATTAAATCTATTGGAGATCCTTTAATAATATAAATTGTTACCATTGCCAGTACAAAATAAATAGCCTCTTCCTTTTTCAAAGGCTCACTTACTTTAAAATCCTTGCGCCACTTTGTTGTGACTAGAAAATAGATGAGTGTTATAAAAACAAGAACCCCTATTAAGTATGGGCTCCATAAAGCTTGGAAACCAAATATACTAAGTGGCATACAGAACGCACTCCTTTAACTTCAATACTCCTATTATAGAACGCTTACACTTATTCTGCAATGAACGAAAGGTGAACAAATTACTATCTATCGTTTACCTTTCTTACAGGATTATTGTATCTATAGAAAAAATATTCAAAGTATAAAAACCCAACATGAATTATATTACTTTTTTCTAGCTCATCATCATAACGTGGGGTTGATTTCCGTTCCGGCTGGGTGCTTTCCTGGGGGCGTCCGATGAGCCGCTTCACTCGCGCTGCTCGCTCCAGGGTCTCATCTGTGACGCTAATCCCCAAGGAGTCACCC
>NZ_JBHZDH010000042.1:0-48609 GCF_042755925.1 Lysinibacillus sp. NPDC059133
AAGAAATTTGATTAGCTCAAATTGTTTTGCTGGCATCATGTTTGATGTCCAAAATTTTGTTTCGTTCACCAACTCAAGGTTAGTTACTAAAAACTATATTGATTACGTTTTGCTTGTTCAGTTTTCAAGGTTCATTTCGTTGCCGTTTCTCAGCAGCAACTCTTATATAATATCATGTCACAAACTCGATGTCAACAACTAATTTATTTAACTTAATTGTTTTTCAGTAGATGTCTTAGCGACTTGTATAATATTACACTCTTAATCTAAGATGGTCAATACTTTTTCTAAAAAAATTGATAGTTTTTTATTTCACCGAGAAACTTCCTATTATAATGTTTAAGAAATAAATTAATATTAGACTCATTAATTTAATGTTTTATTGTTATCTAAAATATCATTTCTTCATAAAAAATTGAACAAAAAGAGCCTGAGACAAAAAAAGATGACTCCAAGCATCGAAGTCATCTAAATGCCGCATAGTACGGCAATCCCTTTTTATTAAACTATCTACTTTAAGGTTCAATTCATGTTTGATACACTTTAGTAGCTTTCAAAACTTCACTAGATTTATTCATTAGGCGGTACATCCTGAAGCGTCCATGTGATCGTTCCTTCAAAAGCATCAGCTCTTGCCTTTCCAGCTAGCACTTCTAGATAAAGCCCGTCCTCATCTTCACTCCATGTACTTGAAATATCGATTGTTCGGCGACCGTCTGTTGGTTCCCTTGTATAGATCTTTGCTGAGAAATTTTCAGTAAAAATTGAAACATCGTCACCTTTACGATAACTTAAATAATCTATTTCAGCACCTGTCTTTCCAATTAACGGCTCACTAAGCTTAGCCGTCACCTCCCAAAAGCCTGGCGTTTCCCAAGATAGATTACGAGTATCTTTTACAGCTAAAGGCATATCGAGCTTAATTGGATAATACTTTTTAGTTCGTGGCGAAATCACTAGATCTTTTCCAAAATCGATAACTTTAGGTGCAGAATTGAACTTCAACACGGCAGCAACAATTACAGTTGTCACTTTATTTGATGTCGCATTGAATTTATCTTTAGTACTATATTCCCCGGATACTGTTGCCTGACCTACAATCGTTGCTCCTTTTACAGCATCTTCTTTCACTGTAGCATTATACGTAACGTATATTTTCTTAGAACGCGATCTATCAGCATTATCATTCAGACTTACTTCAATTATATTTGCAGATTCATTGTATTTGGCTGTACCAACATCTTTTCTGTCTTCATTTATTACTTTTAAGTCTGCTGGTGGATTTAAATTTGTATTATATTTTTGGGTAATTTTAAATTGATCATACTTACCTTTATCTTCCGCAATATAGTCGGTATCTACTAAAATACTATAACTTAACGTTTCTCCTGGTGCGACTTCTTCTGCCTCTTTACCACCTTCGTCAAATACTTGTTCTGTAATGGTTAATGTTGGCCGGATTTTTATCTTCTCTTTATTTGACGTCATACCAGATTTGTTTTTTATATATACAGTAATATCATGATCTAAACCTTTTTTCACTTGACCTTTATCATTTGGAATAGTAAAATTCCACGGAACATTTTCACCAGGTTTTTTATTTTCATATTCTCCGATTTTCTGAGGCTCACTGCCATCAATGGTATAGTAAAGAGTGACATTTTCACCTTTATCATCGTTCCATGTCCCTGATATATGGTAACCATTATCTGTATATTCACCATCATTATCTAATTTAACTTCTAGTAGGTTAGCACTGCTAGTCGCCATAATCTCGAGATTCGCTTCTCTAACCTGGCCAAATTCTTGTTCTTTAGGTTCCCACCTTAATGCCCAGCCTCGTTTACGTTTATCAGCCAAATCCTCATAGATTTTACCCTTACCAGGATCCTTGGTACCCGGGGATTTCAATGTACTATAAAAAGCATCACTGAACGGTAGGCTTTCAAAATCAGATTTATGTGATTTGAATACAGTTGGATGATTCGCATAGCCATCACGGAAGAAATAAAGATAGTAAGGGTTATTGTCGTGGCGATAGTTGTTCATATAACCATTATCCATAACAAAATAGAATCCCTTATCATTCCCTAATGAATTTATATACGTTATTACCCCAGGAGGATTACTATAGAGAGAAGCAACATCCAAATTAACACGATAGGCAAAGTTAGTATAGGTATATTCAGCGTTTAATTTTAAATATTTTATACTTACATTAACACGCCCTTTTGAACTTACTGGACGCATTTTTATCTTTACATAGCCATCTACATAGTCTCCATTAATGACAGCTGCATAAGCCATTAATTCATGTGTAGCTTCATTTTTATATAGTTTTAAAACCGGCATTTTTGTAGATTGAGACTCTGCTTTACCATTTTCAGCATTTCCTTGTGCAATCACTAATCCATTACTTTCGTGATACCCGGAAGATAACCCTTGTCTATTATAATATGTAATGGCACCATAATCCTTAGAGTGAGGTAACAGTGTCATAACTGCAAAATTTTGCGCCATTATATACTTGCCTTGCATTAAGGCTTCAAGTGTTATGTCATCGCTAGGTAGCGGACGCTTCGAGTCATCACCGTAGTCTTTAGGTGAGTTACCTTCTAAATTATTCTTATTCCGCTCACCGTTGTAGTCTCCGAAATGCATGAAATATCTTCTTCCGATAGATTCAGGTTCATCTACCGGGAATTCAAGCAATCTATTTTCTGTCATTTGTTCAAATCCATCTAATTCATTAGGATCATTCAACAGTGCAAAATTAATTTTGCCGATTTTACCTACTTCACTTATTTTTTTTCGTGTTCGATCAAGTAGAGAAGTAATTAAAATTTTCGTTTCATCTGATGTCTTATTGATTTCATCACCCGTACTATATTTTCCGGATGCTGTCGTCTGACTTATAATATATTCATTTTCCATATCTTTTTTCACTTTAGCGTTATACGTAATGTTTATTTTCGTAGAACGTGGCAAGTTTTCATCGAGCGTTATTTCAATTACATTGGCGGAGTCATTGTATGTGGCTGTACCAACATCCTCTCCGTCTTTATTTATTACTTTAAGATCTGTTGGCCGTTCTAAACTCGTTGCATATTTTTGAGTAATGCTGACTTGGCCATATGTGCCTCCAGCTTCTTCAATATAATTTGTTTCTACTGCAATTTTATAGTTTACTGTTCCTTCTGGCGCAACTCTCTCTGCCACTTCGCCATCTTTATCAAAAACTTGTTCTGTCATAATAAATTCCGGGCTGATTTTTGTTGTTTTTTCGTCTGACGTAAAACCAGACTCATTTTTCATAAATACAGTAATCGTGTGATCTAAACCTTTTTTCATTTCATCTTTTAGAATCTTGTGCTTCCACTGAACATCAGTACCAGGATTTTTATTTTCATATTCTTCGATTTTCTTAGGTTCACCGCCATCAATCGTATAATAAAGAGTGACAAGTTTACCTCTATCATCATTCCATGTCCCTTTTATATGGTAACCATCATTTGTATATTCTATATCCTTATCTAATTTAACTTCTTGCACAATAGTATGCTGATCACTGTCAGTTACCATAAGCTCGAGATTGGCTTCTCTAACATCGCCATATTTTTGTTCGTCAGTTGCCCATCTTAATGACCAGCCCGGATCCTGAGTAAACGGATATTCTGCATTCTCACCAGGATCTTCGCTACCAAGTGAACTCATTGTAGGGTAAAAGTCCTTGCTGAACGGTTGGTTTGCCGGTTCATCATTTACTTTCAACTCAGCTGGATGATTCGCATAGCCATCACGGAAGAAATAAAGATAATATGGATGTTCGTCGTTACGATGTTCCTTCATAACTTTCTCATCAACAACAAAATAGAACCCTTTATTATTTCCTAACGAATTTATAGGCGGCCTATAATCGTAGTTATAGAGGTTACCAATATCTGTACGAACATTATAAGCAAAATTCGTATATTGATATTCGTCGTTTAATTTTAAAAATTTCATGCTTATATTAACAAGCCCTTTGGAACTACTTACTGAACTCATTTTAATCTTTACATAGCCATCTAAATAGTCTCCATTAACGACAGCTGCATAAGCAATCAACTCATGTGTCTTTTCATTTTTAAATAGTTTTAAAATTGGCATTTCTGTTGATTGAAACTCTGGACTACGATTTTGATCATTTCCTTGGGCAATGACTAATCCATTACCTACCTGATTCTCCGAAGGTTTTCCGTTATTGTAATAATATGTTGCGGTACCATTCCACTCAGGGTGAGGGAACAGTGTCATAACTGCAAAATTTTGTGCATGTATATATTTGCTTTGCATTAAGGCTTCAAGTGTTGTGTCTTTGCTAGGTAGCGGCCGCTTCGAGTCATCCTCGAAGATCATTTCGGCGCCTCCTTCCAATATGCCCTTATGCCGATTATTATTGTAGTCTCCGAAAAGCATAAAATATTTTCTTCCACTGGACTCTTCTTTCGAGAACTCAAGCAAGCTATTTTCTGTCATTTCTTTAAATCCAACTAAAGGATCATCTTTATCCAACGGTGAAAAATCAATATTGCCGATTTTACCAACGTCACTTATTTTAATTCGTGCTTTAGTAATTAAAATTTTCGTTTTATCGGATGTTTCATTGGCTTCATCGCCTGTACTATATTCCCCGGATGCTGTCGCCTGACTGATGATGTATTCTTCCTCTTCCATATCTGTTTTCACTTTAGCGTTATACGTAATGTTTACCTTCGTAGAACGTGGCAGGTTAGCATCAAGGGTTGCTTCAATTACATTTGCAGATTCATTATATGAGGCTGTACCAACCTCTGTTCCTTCTTCATCTATTACTTTAAGGTCTGCTGGTTGTTCTAAACGTGTAGCATATTGTTGAGTAATGTTGACTTCACCATATGTGCCGGTATCTTCTTCAATATAATCGGTTTCTACTACAATTTTATAGCTGACTGTTTTTTCTGGTGCAATTTCCTCTACCTCATGGTCATCTTCATCAAATACTTGTTCTGTAATCGTTAATGCTGGGCGGATTTTTATTGTTTCTTCGTTTGACTTCGCACCAGACTCGTTTTCTGCATATATCGTAATGTCGTGATCTAAACCCTTTTTCACTTCATCATTTAGAATCGTGTACGCCCACGGAACAGCTGCATCAGTGTCTGTGTTTTCAAATTCCGCGATTTTCTTCTCATCATTATCATCAACTTTATAGTAAAGAATGGTAGGTTGGTTGACTTTACTCAGTGTCCCCGTTATACGGTAACCACCATCTGTATATTCTCCGTCACTAACTAATGTAACTGTTAGGTTTTCTTCACTGGCTGATTCTTCAGGTTTCTCACAGTCCGTCTCTAGCTCTTCTTCACATTCAGCTTCTGGCTTTTCTTTATCGCCCGATTCGGCTTGTTCCTCACAGTCAATTGCTAGCCCTTCTTCACAGTTAGTTTCTGGCTTTTCTTCCTTGTCTGATTCGGTTTGTTCCTCACCTGTAGCTGGTGGCTCTTTTTCACCGTTTGACTCGGTGTTTGCCTCATTTTCAGTTGTTGACTCTTCTGTACTTTCTGACTCAGTCTGCTCCTCGCCTGCAGCTGGTGGCTCTTCTTTATTTTCCGATTCGGTCTGTGCATCATTTTCAGGTGCTGATTCTTCTGCACTTTCTGACTCGATCTGTCCATCATCTTCTGTTACTGCATTTTCGGGGTCAACAGATGTCTCCGCTTCAGATATAGGCAGCGTTGAAAAGATTAAGATAAAGGTCAACATCCAGACTACTATTTTCTTCATTCTCACACCTTCCCTTTATTTGAATCCTATTATTAGATAGATTACTAGAATTAATTGATAAGAAAACAAATGTCAATCCCAAGTTCAAACACATGTTTTTATATCAATTAATCATTCATTTCTTGCTGCTTCCCCTGTTTCTTCTTGCTATAAAATATATACACTAGTAGCCCTATTACTAGCATAATTAGTAACCCTACTATATACGCTAAATAATTCGGACCTTCAATTGATACATCCTTTGCATTGAATTGCTTCGCTTCTTCTCCTTTGATGGCAAAATCCTTTTTGAATTCCCATGATTCTTTGCTAGACTTAGCCTTTACATGTATCGTATATTCTCCAGTTTTGAACTTTTCACCATCTAACGGAATAGGATAATCAATACTTGAATTTGGCGCCATTTGCATGTCTTGTTTTTTAGCTTGATAGAGTACTTCTGTTTTTCCTTTTTTCGTCACTTCCGCATCCACTTCGAAACGATTTAAATAAGTAGCCGTAGGATTTTGAAGTGTAGCATTTATGACATTACGTGCATTCAGCTGTCCAGCCTCCACATCATGTAATTTTAAATCCTGCTCTACTATTGCATCTGTCTCTTGTAGCGTAATGCCTACTACATAAGCATATTTATTTTCAATACTTAAACCTTTATTGTTTTCTTCTTCTTTTGATGCCGTTTCCTTCTCTTCTAACGTAATACCGCCTGCTAAAATCCCATCGAACTCCTCTTCAGGCATCGTTACATTTAAGTGCAAATCTTTACTCCCATTAGCCGGAACTGTAATCTCCTTATCTGTTTTTATTAAATCTCCCATCTCATACAATAGTGAAGAATCACGTTCAGTTGTTGTAGATCCATACTCTACAACACCATTGAGATTTGTTGTAGCTGTATTAATTTTAGGCTCAATCACGACATCTTCTGGCGTATCATTTCTTAAACGGATCGTTAATGTTTGCTTTTGATTGGGTTCCATTTTCAAATTAAAATACGTTTTTTCTTTATCAATTTGATTTTCCGGAATAACAGTATGTACACCAAAATTAAATTCAGATGCAGAAGCGAATGGTGCAAACCATACTAGGCCTACCATTACTATTCCAACTAAGGTCAACAACATATTTTTTCTCATAAATTCAACCTTCCTCGTTACTTAATTACTTAGGTAGGACACTGTAGAAAACTACAGTGTCTCATCCCTATTCTTTACTTATTCTTCGCCTTCACTACCAGATTCTTCACCTTCATTACCAGATGGTACGTCTGATAATGTCCATTTTAATTTTGTAGAATAGTCTTTGTCAGCATGTTTTATTGTTTTACCAGGCACAGTCAGTGTGATACTATCTGCAGCTGAGTCGTTACCACCAAAAACGTGAAGGAAAGTACCGGCACCTTTTCCAGCATCAGCAACCATTATATTTTCGGCTACGCCTTTCCCATCTTCGCCAAGTTGCAAAGTAAATTCTTGGTTTCCAGATGGGCGAAATTCTTCATCAACAGTTGATGCTACATGACCATTTTCGAAATTAATTGCAGCTCCTGTTAACTCATTACCATCTTCGGTCTTTAATTGACCCATTTGTGTTAGCGTTAATTTCCAACCTTTTAATGTTCCACGGTTATCTGTCACTTGAACATAGTTTGGACCGTCCTCAGGTACACGATTGTTAAATTTTTGTGGTTGTACTTTGTAAGTTTGATTTTTAGACGAAATTTCTGGCGTACCAAATTTCAAGTTAGATGCAAAGTCGATACTTAATGGACCTGGTGTTCCTTCTCCTGGTGGATCTTTTGGATCAACTGGCTTTGTTGGATCTGTTGGGTCAACCGGTTCAACCGGATCTACTTCCCCTCCACCTTCACCAGGTGCTTGGAATTTAACAACTGTTTTAGAGTCATAAGTTCCATCCGTTTGTGCTCCTCCTCCTGCAAAGGAAGTTGTGCTTCCTGCGAGTACGCTACCTGTTACCAAAGCTGTAATACCTAACATTTTCAAATCGATTTTCTTCATAATTTTGACCACCTTTAATAGTTTTAGTTTAGTTACTCGGAATATCAGATAACTTCCAAGTTAATTTTGTACTGTATGTAACAGTATCTGCTTGCATTTCTCCAGGAATAGTAAGAGAGATCGCTTTTGTTTTTTGAATTTTCTGACCGGAATCACCAGTCATCTCCTCAACTGTTCCCCAGCTTTTCACCCAAAGTCCAGCCCCCGCAAGCGGCTTCGCGGCCATTACAAGCGACTCCGCTCCATTCGGATCCAATGTAATTACTTCAGCATTTATTGGTGGTGGCGCGTCTGATACACCTTCAACAGTTGGGTCAGCAAATTGGATTTGTGAACCTGTTAATTCCTTATGCTGTGCGCTAGCATTAGAAAATTGACCCTCTTGTTTAATCGTCAACGTCCACCCCGAATTTGATCCACGATTATCTGAGATTTGAACATAGTTCGGTACATATTTACTTCCCTCACTAGTATGCAGTTCCTGTGCATTGGCATAGTACGACACACCTTGCTCCGTATTAGCAATTTCACTAACACCAAAATCAAGGTTTGACACATGGTCCAAGCTTAAGGGACTGCCCGTCCCAAGGTTTGGATCTTGTGGATTTGTCGGATCTACTGAATCTACTGAATTTGCTAGATTCCCCGGGTCTTGATTAGTTGGTTTTACTGGCTTTACTAGTTTCCCTGGGTCTGAATCAGTTGGTTTTACTGGTTTTACCGGTCTTCCTGGGTCTGAATCAGTTGGTTTTACTGGTTTTACTGGTTTTACTGGTTTTACCGGTTTTCCTGGGTCTGGATCAGTTGGATCTACCAGAACTTGCGGATCTGTAGCCGGAATAAATTTCACCACTGCCTTCGATTCAAAAACATCACCTTTGCCATCTGCTAAAGTAAATAGTGGCGAAATGGCCATCCCACTTAGTACCGCTGCAATTGCTGCAACTTGTATTGTTTTTTTCTTCGTAGGTGAATTCTCCTTTCATAATTTTTTTTATATTTACGTATCAACTAAAATGCTGATACGGTAAATAACAATCGCATTAAATAAAACCATTTTTTTATTTATTTGTAATATTATTACATTCATTAGGCGAAAAAGGACATCCTTCCATAGGCCAAATCATCCTCTCATTCCATTACTTTTTATTTATATTTATGTATCAGACAAAATGCTGATACGGTAAATAGCACTCTTTAAAATTATTATTCTTTAATAAGATGCGTCTTATGTTCCTATTTTCAGCTTCTAAGACTTTGATATCCCTTCCAAATTAAGGTGAACATACTTTCCTAAAAGCGATCTTCCTATTACTTTGATAATTTAACGATTCAGCATTAGATAAAAAACACTTAGAAACATCACCACCATTACCATAAATACAAGATTATTTACTTTTTACACTATAACCTATACCTCTAATCGAACATCTTTAAACATTTTTTCTCTTTTAAGTCTTTTATCTTTTGCAATGACTGATTCTATCGCATTTTACAAAAGAATAAAAATCAACTTTTGTTGCTTTTCTAACATATTTTGATAGTAGTGAATTTGAAATTACGATTTACCATTAGTAGAAACTTCACTACTATTACCGCAAATACAAGATTATTTACTTTTTACACTTAACCTATACCTCTAACTGAACATCTTTAAACATATTTTTCTCTTTTAAGTCTTTTTTTTACTTTTCGTCTCTTGCAATTTCCGATTGTATAGCATTTTATAAAAGAATAAAAATCAACTTTTGTTGCTCTTCTAACAAAATCTGATAATCGTGAATTTGAAACTGCTGGGTTTTTAAAATTCACCCTTGATTTAATTGATTTCCAACGAGTGTTGAAAACTATTAGTACTATTTGGATCTTGTGTTTGGCAGGATCCTAGAGTTAGTGATGGTACCACTCCTACCTTACTTGCAACAGTCGATTATCAAGGACCATTTTTCAACTTTTTGTGGACAATTATTCCATTTTAAAAAATATAAAAAGGACATCCTTTTATCTTAGTGATTATGCTTATTAAGAGTAGAGCCTTCCGGGAAACAATGCAAATCAACTTTTGTTCACTTTTGAACATATTTTGATAAACTGTTTATTTGGATCATTATGGAGTTATTTTCAACCTTATATTATGGGGGAACGAATGATGTTTCCTTGGAATTTCCTTTGAAAGAAAGACTTAGCCACCCTTTTATGCAGTTCGCCTATCTCCATCTGAAATTTCTCCGCATCCTTATCACCGATGAATGGACTTCGTACTGAACACAAAAAAGTGAGGAGCGATGCATAAAGCACACTCCTCACTCTTCACTTATTGTTTTACAAAATAGTCTATTTGCTGAGCCTTCATAAAGCCTGCTTTCTCATAAACAGAAAGCGCCTTTCTATTGTCGATTTCTACATCCAGCATGACGAATTTCGCACCAATTTTGCTCGCATAATCTTTGGAAAATGAAAGCATAGCAGTACCGATCCCTTGCCCCTCACAAGTTGGATGAACTGCCAATGCTGTGACCCATTGAATTTCATTTTCTTGGGCAGTCGTCACGGTTCCGACAACTTTTCCTTCTTTACGTGCTACCCACAGCTTTCTTCCAGGCGTTGACGTATTAAAAGCGATGAGCTCCTCAGACTCTTCAGGTAGGTCTCCAAACGCTGCACTATAAATAGTAATCAGCTCTGCCTGTTCATCTGTATAAGGAATAATTTCGATAGCATCCTTTAATTCTACTGACTCTGCTTTTGTTTCTAAAGTGGCTTCTGAAAAGCTATATGTAAAGCCCTTCTTGTCAATAAACGTGTGTCCAAATGGTGAGCCATCTATCACTACCGCCAATTGACCTTCTGCCCCGCGCTCCTCGAGGCCTGCCTGTAAAACATCTACTAAAGCTGTTCCAATTCCTTTTTGACGGTACGTAGGTGTTACAACTAAAGACCATTCATATGTATGCAGCCCCATTAAATCTATGGCACTAGCTGCACCCACTAAGACATCTTTGTCATCTTCATAAGCAAGTACCATAAAGCCCTTCGATTCAAAGGAACTCGCCATAGGCAACCCCATAGCCGTTTCATAGACACGATAGTCCTGTGTGGTCGCTTCCTCACACAATAATTTTACTTCATTTAATGTTTCCCCATCTAACGGAAAAGACACTGTCATCACTGAAATATTCATCATTTACTCCGTTCTTGTATCAAACTATTGCCCTATTGTAGCAAGAAAGAAAATAAGCTGGCAACAAATCACACTAGTCACTTCTAATTATTAACAATTTTACTCCTAGTATAGTGAAATTAAAAGGTTTCATATGAATATTGACGGTTATAATGATTGAAAGTTACTAGAATCATAGAAATAAATTCATCCTAACACGCCTATTAATTGCAATTTAAAAATATTTATTTCTCAAGTTATACTGAATCCCGACCATAACTTAGATTTAAGATATATATCATTCATCACCTATAACTTCCATCATTTACATAATTATACTACCTTTATAAATAAATTTACATTAAAATTATGCATTAATGGAATATTTCAATAAAAGACACTTTAGAATTTAGACGCTGCTGAGACAAAATAAAAATGTACACTACTAACATCGAATTTAGTAATGTACATTTTTATTTTGTCTTGAATGTTACAGAATTTCCTACTTTTCCCCCTACTCATCTAGATGATGGGATGAAGACTGTAGCATCTGCGCATAGATGCCACCGGACTCCATTAATTTTTGTTGAGGGCCAGCTTCGACTAACTCACCTTTGTGCAACACAAGCACAATATCGGCATTATGCACTGTATTTAAACGATGAGCAATCACAAAGCTTGTGCGTCCCTGCATTAACACATCAAGAGCCTCTTGAATCGCAAGCTCCGTGACGGTATCAATACTACTTGTCGCCTCATCTAATAATAAAACTTTCGGGTCGGCAATCAATGCTCTTGCAATGGACAATAACTGCTTTTGGCCTTGCGAAATGCCACTGCCATCTGCGGCAAGTACTGTGTCATAGCCATCCTTTAGCGACATGATAAAGTCATGTGCATTTGCACGCTTCGCTGCTTCTTCAATCTCTTCATCACTAGCATCTAATCGACCATAACGAATATTTTCACGTACAGACGCTTCAAACAAAAACGGATCCTGTAACACAAAGGCCATTTGCGAGCGCAATGCTTGTCGTTCTATTTGCTGAACGTTGACACCATCAAATAAAACCTCACCCTTTGATACTTCATAAAATCTTGCAATCAGCTGCAAGATCGTAGTTTTTCCTGCTCCGGTCGCCCCAACAAGAGCGACCGTTTGTCCGGGCTCTACGTCAAAATGAATATCCTTCAACGTGTAAGCTTCCTCTTTTTGCTCATATTTAAAGTACACATGTTGAAAGCTTACCTGTCCTAATAGCTTATGCTTCTGCGCTGAAGCTGCCTCCTCTTCAGGCATTTCATCCAGTAGCGCAAATACACGCTCTGCACCAGCAATCGCTGATAGTACGGTATTAAATTGATTGGCCAAATCATTTAATGGTCGTGTAAATTGCCTTGCGTATTCTGTAAAAATAACAATGACGCCGATGGACACATGCCCATAAAGAGCAAGTACACCGCCAATACCAGCCACAATGGTAAAGCTCATATTGTTTAAAAAGTTCATGACCTTTGGAATATAACCAGAGTATGTCTGTGCCCAAAAGCCAGTACTTTTTAATCGGACACTTTTTTCGCGAAACTCCTCTTTCATTCGTTCTTCTTGTGAGAAAGCTTTCACAATTCGCTGGCCCGAAATCGTTTCTTCAATCATGCCATTTAGAGCTCCTATGGCCGCTTGCTGTTCTTTAAACAAAGGTGCGGTTCTCCGTGTGATCCAACGCATCGCCCAAAACATAATTGGTATAATCGTCATCGTTAATACCGTTAGTAAGGGACTTAAACTTAGCATGATGATCACTGTTCCCGTCAGTGTTATTACACTAGAAAATACTTGGATAAAGGAGCTATTTAATGTGGAGCTAACGGCTTCAATATCATTCGTCATCCGACTCATTAATTCTCCATGCTGGCGACGATCAAAAAAGGCAATCGGCAGTTTTTGAAAATGGGCAAATACACTCGTTCGTAAACGATAAATGGTTTGTTGAGCAATACCAATCATCCAAAAGTTTTGCAAAAATAGCGATACGGCTAATAGAGCATAAATGCCGATTAACAGCGTAATTCCCTTCTCTAGCCCTGCAAGCTCTCCATGCGTTACATACATGTCAATCATTTTACCAATTACATACGGCCCAAGGAGAGCCAACATGGAACTCACCAAGACAAGTAACAGTACAATAATTAGTAGTGCACGTTGTTCATCGACTATTTTCCATAAACGCAGTAGTGTACTTTTCCAATTTGTCGCACGAGGTCCCTTCTTTTTCTTAACCGTCTGCTTCACATCATCTTTCGTCAAAATCGGCTCATAGCCAAAAGGTTTTTGGAAAAATCCCATTATTCCTCCACCTCCTGTTGGGAGATTGCGATTTTTTTATAGAGCGCTGACGTTTGCAAAAGCTCTTCATGTGTCCCGTATGCGACCACTTTTCCTGCATCGATGAGTAAAATACGATGTGCCCCTTTCGCTGTTCGAATTTTTTGAGTGACGACTAACATGGTTGCTTGTTCTTCACTCAATGCCTCCCATAATGCCTGCTCCGTTTTCACATCAAGCGCACTTGTACTATCATCGAGCATTAATATATGCCCTTTTCTTAATAACGCTCTTGCAATCGATAATCTTTGCTTTTGCCCACCTGAAAGATTGACACCCTTCTGACCGACTCTTGTCTCGTACCCATTCGGGAAATCCTCTACAGAAGCATGGATTTGTGCTTGCATAGTCGCGTGTAACACTGCATCCATGTCAGCCTCTGCATCACCCCAACGAACATTATCAGCAATACTTCCTGTAAATAATAGAGACTGTTGTGGTACATAGCCGATCGTTTCGCGCAGCTCTTGTAAATCCCATTGCTGTACATCTTTCCCCTCTACTACGATTTTGCCTTCTGTCACATCGTAGAAACGTGGGATGAGCTGTAATAGCGTTGATTTTCCTGCACCTGTTGCCCCCAGAATGGCAAGCTTTTCACCTGATTTCACTCGGAAGCTTACATCGGAGAGTACAGGCGAGTCTTCCCCAGGATACGTAAAGCTTACATGCTCAAACGCTAATTCTCCAAAATTCAAGTCGTTCGATATTTTCTCTGAAGATGATGTTAGTTCCACCTCATTTTCAGTCGAAAGGACTTCTGCCATTCGCTCTGCTGAGGCTTTTGCGCGCGCATAAAAAATAATAATAAAGGCAAACATCGAAAACGAGCCTGTCATACGCATTGCATAATTGACAATGGCCACAACATCTCCAAGTGGTGTTGTACCTGTAGCTATTTGCTTCGTTCCAAACCACAGCACAGCAAGTAAACTCATATTCATGATGAATAACAGTACAGGCATAATATACTCCATTGTTCGTAGAGCTTTTACAGTATCTATTTTTAAGCGTGAGGCAACTTCGTCAAAACGAGAGGCTTCATAGGCACCACGTAAGTAAGCTTTCACTAAACGAATAGCCTGTAAATTTTCCTGTAGTACTCGATTCAAACGATCTACTCGCTTTTGCACACGTCCAAAATAAGACACACCTTTTGCCACCATAACAATAAGAAAAATGAAAATAATCGGTGCGCCAATTACTAAAAATAGCGCTAGTTGAGCATTGACAACAAAAGCCATAATGATGCTACCAACAACGGCAAGTGGAGCTCGAAGCATAATACGCAAACTCATAAACAGCACCGTCTGAACTTGCGTCACATCATTCGTTAATCTTGTAATAAGGGACGCCGTTGAGAATTTTTGATAAGTAGCTAATGTAAAGGATTGTATTTTTTCAAACAATGCATTTCGTAAATCATAGGAAAAGCTCTGTGCTGTATGCGATGAAAAATATGAATTCACGACACCTGCTATAAAAGCTACGAAAGATAAGGCCAGTAACACCATTCCCCACTGCCAAATCATCCCTTGATTTTGAGCTCGCACGCCATCATCTATAATTTTCGCCATGATTAATGGCTGCGCGAGCTCCACAAACAATTCCAACAGCATTAAACTAAACGCAATGAATGCCGTCCATTTATAAGGCTTTACATAGGAAAAAACTTCTTTCATATTCTTCCCCCTCGTTCTTTATAAAGGAGTTCCATAAAATTTAACTATAACAATGAACCCCTATACTGTATTTTTATACTTTCCCTCTATCTATAGAAGGCCATATTACACACAAATGTCTAGGATACAATGTGTAGAAGGCAAACGTGAGACCAATAGCTCAGGTCCAAGGCAAATCTGATCGGGTCTACCAAACAATTGCTCAGCTCCAAGGTAAAACTGATCGGGTCTACCAAACAATTGCTCAGCTCCAAGGTAAAACTGATCGGGTCTACCAAAGAACTGCTACCTTCCCATAATAAGGCTTTGCTACTAACTAATAAAGCGGCAAATGAAGCGTTCGTTAGTAGGAGGAAAAGACCTATTCGTGTATCAATAATCCCTATCACTTGATATTTTGGTGGTTATTTCTTTAAACTAAGGGAGACATAAGCAACAACAACAAATGTAGGCGCCAAAATTGTAATTAGTCGAATACAGCAATATTTTCGTTGATTGCTGCCAAATGCCGAAATATCTTTTCTAGTTAACAATCAATATGTAAATAATATAATACCTGCAACCGATAAACGAATTGTTCACATAAAAAAGGTCAGTTGCTTCCCTATAACATCGCACCCGAGACAATAATTACTATTCCTTTTAAACGTCACGCACACTTCTCTCTTCCTATATATATACTAAAAAATGTTATTTTTCTTCAAATCTTTCCATGTTTTTCGTTAAAAAAGTCCCTATGTTTTTTATTATCAAATATTTACAATCATATTCATAATGACTAATTCCTGATAATTAACTATAATAATAGTATATATAGATTACTCAAGGAGATCGAATAATCATGAGTCATATGCATAAAACATTTACCATTGATGAACATTATTTAAATTCACTTCCTTTTCCTGCAATTGTCATGAATCAAGATGGACAAGCTATACATTTGGGAAAGCTTGCTGAACAGCTATTTGGTTTTTCAGCTACTACTATTAAAGAACATACCGCTTTATTTATTCATGAAAATTTACTACGTCAGCTTTCATTAGAAAAGTTTCAAACCATTTTACAAAATGATGTCAGTACGTATATCAAACAAATTCAACTGCAAACGTATACAAATGAAGAAATTAACACAGCGCTGCTAGCTAAACCATTTATTGAACAAGGAGAGCGTTTCATCCTAATGATGTTTATGCTACCAGAATTAATGATCAATTCTGTCTCAAGTTGCGGTACTCTCGCAAACTTAAAACAGGGATTGGACTCGACATTTATGACAGTAACACTGGATCATGATGGGTTCATTTTAGAATGTAATGCTGAATTTCTAAAAACGAGTCAATGGACACCAAAACGCGTGATTGGTAAAACGTTCTGGCAGCTATTCCCTGAAAATAAAGAAAGTGAAAAGATCACTAACACCATCTGGCGTAATTTAAACAATGGCTCTACATGGCAAGGTGAAGTCGAAAAAGTTACAAAAGCAGGCCAATCTTATTGGGTACTACTAACAGCTATCCCTACATTTAACATTGAAACAAATGAGCAACAATTTTTATTAATTGAAAAAGATATCACCAAGTCCAAGTCAATTCAACATCAGCTTGAAAAAATCGCTTATATCGATACAGAAACAGGTCTTATGAATGCACACCGACTCGAAAAAGTGATTTCCAACATGATTGAGGAAGAAAGAAACTTCTCTTTCGTCTATTTAAGTATCGATAAATTTTATACGTTAAAAGAGTTACATGATCAGCAAATCGATCAAAGTCTTATTGTAGAGTTTACAAATCGTATAAAAATGTACTTCCAAGATAGCACAATGGCACGTATTAACGAAAATGATTTTGTCGTGATTACACCATTAAGTGAATGGTTCATTCAAGGCTTCTTGTCTTACTTACAACAACATCCAATTTATAACAGTAATGTGGCTGTCCCTATTTCTATTAGTGGCGGAATTACACGTTATCCAGAGGATCAAACTACATTCTCCCAACTAATGAAGGCATCTATTGCTACTATTACAACTGTCCGTGAGGCCGGTGGCGATAAAATCGTCTCACTATCAAAAGCAACACATAAAGCATTAAATCGTAAAGCTTTAATTGAAAAACGTTTACTTCAGGCTCTTGACCAAAAAAACCTAAAAGTCCTTTATCAGCCGCAAATTGATGTTACTTCAGGTAAAATCACAGCTGTAGAAGCACTAGTTCGTTGGGAAGATGAAGTAATAGGCGTTGTCTCACCAGATGAGCTCATTCCAATTGCGGAAGAAACGGGTCTTATTAATAATATCGGTTCCTTTATGCTAGAAAAAGCTTGTGAACAGGCACTATCCTGGAAAAAGGCTGGTCTTGATTTAAAAGTATCCATTAACTCATCTGTACGCGAATTCCGTGATAAAAACATGGCAAAATCAGTTCTTGACACATTAGCGAAAACTAGCTGCCCTGCGAATCTTATTCAAATCGAGATTACCGAGAAATTTGCCCTCGAAGCAGAAGTTGCTACCTTTATTACACAACAAATGCGTAAGCTTGAAAATGAAGGGATCGCCTTTATACTAGATGATTTCGGTACCGGATATGGTTCATTTAGATATATGCAAATTCTACCAATAGATACATTGAAAATCGATAAAGCATTTACAAGTTCTCTATTAAAATCTGAGAAAACCCAAAAGCTCATGAACGGTATGGTACAACTCGGAAAATCTATGGAACTTAAAGTTGTCGCAGAAGGTGTCGAAACTTCTGAACAAGCAGATCTTTTGATTTCTTATGGCTGTGATGCGATTCAAGGTTACTATATTAGTAAGCCAATTTCTGCTGAGGAAATTGAAGCACTGCTCGTAAAATAGTTAATTTTAAAAAGGAGGTTACGTTTTAAACGTAACCTCCTTCTTTATATTTGTTCTAACTGGCATGATATTCCCTACTTTTGATGTAGAGCCTTATTTCTTATAGACCTTTTTGAATGTCGCCTTACTAGTACGGACAGAACGGAAAATAAGCTGTATCAGTACCTCTGCAAATACAAGTCCTATAACGATGGCACCAGTAATTAAAAATGCCTTAAATCCATACTGTAGCCCTTGTATATAATCATCCTCAACAACATTTCTCATAGCATTGTAAGCCATGCCTCCCGGAACTAACGGGATAATCCCACCAACAATAAAAATAATCATCGGCATTTTGAAGCGTCGTGCATACAAATGGGCAACGATTGCAATGACGAAAGCGCTAAAGAATGAGGCATTTACTACATCCATGCCATGCTCTGTTAGGACGAAGTAAATCATCCAGCCTACTACCCCAACAAAACCACAATAAATGAGGGTTTTTCTAGGTACATTAAAAATAACTGCGATACCTGCCGTTGCAAAAAAGCTAAGAATCAACTGTGTGATATAGTCCATGTCGTCTGCCTCCTAAAACGATAGAGTGACGGCAATAGCTGCACCGATTGCAAAAGCTGTTAAAAAGGCCTCTGCGCCCTTTGCCATCCCCGACATAAAATGACCTGCCATTAAATCCCGTACTGCATTCGTGATCAAAATACCTGGTACCAGTGGCATAACGGAGCTAATGACAATTTTATCTATTTCCGCACCATGACCATATTTCACTGAAAAGACAGCAATCGATCCTACTACTAACGAAGCTGTAAATTCTGCGAAAAATTTCACTTTTGTTAAGTCATTTATTAACAAAAGCACTAGGAAGCCTAACCCCCCTGCCAAACAGGCAAAAAGGAAATCAGACCATCCCCCCTTAAACATTATAAGGAAACAACCACTCGCAAGAGCCGCTGATATAACTTGAATATATGTTGGTAAAAAATAATTTGTTTTTTGTATCGACTTTAGCTCGTCATAAGCATCTTCTAATGTTATCATGTGAGATGTGAGTCTCCGAGATACTGAATTTACCAAGGCTATTTTTTGCAAATCTGTTACCCTGTTGGAAATTGATGTAATTCTCGTTGGCTGTGTCTTGCCTAACGAAAAAATGATTCCTGTGGGTGTGGTATAACATTGCGCATCTAGCATATTTTGAGAATGCGCCATACGTAGCATTGTATCCTCCACACGGTATGTTTCCGCACCACTTTCAATCATAATTCGCCCCGCAAGCAATAAGCAGTCAATCGTAAATTCATTATCCACTTCATGTAAAACCATTACAGTTAACTACCTCCCTCAATTATGCCTCGGCATAATTGCGTCCGGAATCGGCTTTGTGCTTAGGCCTGCACGATGCAGGTCAGTTAGCCGTTATCGCATGGATGCGATGATCTTAGGCTAACATCCCCTAAGAACTCCTTTCCGATTCCGTGACATCCGCCGGAGGCTTTAACTTCTTTCAACGGGTGTTTGGTACCCGTTGAAAGAAGTTAAGGTTCCTTGCCAATAGTATCGAACTGCAAATAAAAACTCAACTAAAAATTTCAACTTTTAACACAAAAGTATTTAGGCTTTCATATGATGAAAACGATAAGCTAATGAGTCATTTATTCATGAGGATTGTTTCCCACAAATTAATAGCAAAACTTCGTAGATTCGTATAACTTTTTCAATGACTAACACGTCTGATTGTATAGAAAAATAAATAAGGAAAGGAGCGTCTCCATCAAAATGCCGGAACGCAGAAAAAAACGCGGCCCAATGATTGATTTCCTATTAATTGGCCTCATCATTTCATTAACGACTATTATTTTATTTATTATCCTATCAAAGGATGACTTTAAGTTTCAAAAAATCAGTGCCTCAAAAGAGACAAATTCCGATTCAATAAAGAGTAAACGATCCACAGAAAGCTCTGCGTTTCCAGGTATTCGTATTGTAAGCGATGTTTCTAATGATGATCGAACACCTTTTGCTATTCACTATCCAGAAACAGATACCAAAGCTTTTAACGATGCTGTATTACAGTACATAACGGATTCAAAAGAAAACTATCTGTCATCTATGAAAGAAAATAAAGATAAAGAGGCTATGGGTGAGCTTAATATTAGTTTGGAAACTTTCCCATATCAGAAGCACTACTATTCCTTTGTGCTAACAAAAACGTTGTATACAGGCGGAGCCAATCCCGAGGTTTCAACAAAAACATTCTTTATCAATCATGAAACGGGCAAACTAATTTCCATTGAAACATTGTTGAATAACGACGAAAACAACTTATCGGTATTAGCTACTCATGTACGTAATGACTTACAACAAAATCTCAAGTTAAAGGAAGACCTTTTCAAGGATGATGTAATCAAGTCAACTGAACCGAAGTGGTCTAACTTCCATCGCTTTGCTATCGTCGATAATTCGTTACAATTCTATTTTGATGAGTATGAGATTGCTAGCGGAGCAGCTGGTCCACAAACTGTGAAGCTTCCCCTTTCACTTATCAATCCGTTGTTAGCCTCTGAATTCCAGATCGCTATGGAAAAACCGGCGAAGCCAATTACGACAGGTGATCCAAACAAAAAACGTATTGCCTTAACTTTTGATGATGGCCCACATCCAAAGGTTACCGAACAGATTTTAAATACGCTCGATAAGTATAACGCAAAAGCTACCTTCTTTATGCTTGGTAGTCGCGTACAATATTACCCTGATATCGCAAGAGACGTACTTGCAAGGGGACATGAAATCGGGAATCATTCATGGAACCATCCTGTATTAACGAAACTGTCACTAGAGCAGGCAGGCAATCAATACGCATCTACAGTTGCGGAAATTGAGAAGGCCATCAATCAAAAGCCAACTGTATTTAGACCACCATATGGAGCAACAAACGATACGATTAACGCCCAGATTCCAATTCCTGTTGTTTTATGGTCGATTGATACATTAGACTGGAAGTTTCGCGATGCGCAACAGCTACTACCTCATGTCAAAAATAATTTACACAATAATGCCATTGTCTTAATGCATGATATTCATCAATCGACTGCCGACGGTCTTGATGCCGTACTTGCTTATTTACAAGGTCAAGGCTATGAATTCGTGACAGTGTCGGAAATTCTTCCATATCGTCAAAAATAACCAACTAAAGAAAAAGTCCAATGAACTCAAGGTTTATTGGATTTTTTTTGTGTTAAAAAACCTATTATATCGATGAACTTCTGCAAAACGAGGGGGTGATTTCCGTTCCAGGCTACTCGCTTTCCCACGGGAGTCGAGTAATCCATGCTAGCGTAGTACTTTCAATTTGTGCAATTAAGAATGAACGCTATGATAAAGTAAAAGGATTCACGCACAGTTTTGTGTGTGAATCCTTTTTGGTCTTTTGAAGGTGGATGTCGATAAAAATTAAAAGTTAGGTGATATAACGTGAAAGTTTGTAGATAAAATTCAGAAGTTGGTAGATATAACGTGAAAGTTTGTAGATAAAATTTAAAAGTTGGGCGATAACTGCTGAAAAGGTCCCGATCAAACTAAAAAGTTGGATGTCATTTTGTTAAAACGTGTTATGCGGATAAGTTGATTGGATTGGAGACTCCAGTCGGAACGGAAATCAACCCCTTGCTTTGCAACAGAGCCTAACTTTATTTAATATGAGACCTTAATCTCACCGACATAATTTTCAACAACATGAAAAGTCCAATAACCCTTAAGTTTATTGGACTCTTTTCGTTATTTGATTGTTAATGTATCAAGCGGTTTGAAGTCTTTTAGCTGATAACTCTTTACTTCATTGCGAGCTACTGTGTAAAGAGCGTCATCTATATAGACTACTCGCTGTACACGCTGCTCCCAACTTTCATACTGATCGCCAGTGCCTTTATGAACAATATTTCCTTTTAGTACGATCCCTTTATCCGCAGTGATTTCATAGATTTGTGCGCCTTGCCCTTTGTAGACAATTTCATCGCCCTTCCCTGCATCATACAGGACAACTGGGAAACCAAAGTAATGGTATTCCTGGTTGCGGAATAACGCTTTAGGGTTGTATTGAACATCGGAGTACGAGCCTTTTCCACCGATTTTTACGGTTGATTGTTCCTTTGGATGTTTGAAATCTGACACATCAAACAGTGACATTTTCATATTTGTTGTCACCGTAAAATTACGCTTCGAATAGGCATCATAGCGTTGCTCCGTATCATAGCCAATGCCGATTAAATGTGTATCGTCTAATGGATGTAAATAGTTACTAAAGCCTGGAATCTTTAGCTCCCCTAGCACAGTTGGCTTTTTCGGGTTTGCTACATCAATCACAAACAGTGGATCCACTTGCTTGAATGTTACTACATATGCTTTTTCGCCCATAAAGCGTGCAGAATACACTTTTTCACCAGGAGCTAAATCTTTTACTGCACCGAGCTGTTGTAAATTTTTATCTAAAATAAATAGGTGATTTCGTGATATTTGTTGTTCATCCCATGTATTTCCTTCCGTTGTAACGATACGGAAATTACCGTCATATTCATCCATTGAGTATTGATTTAACACGGATCCTTTTACTTCCGTAGTACCAACAAAATTCATGGCTGTTCCATCTACATTCCATTTAAAAACTTGTGTATTCGTTGTTCTTGGCATCCAGATCCTATCCATCATGAGGCCAGCAGCAGGCACTGGGTTTCCATCATAAATGGGTGTTGTTAAATAAAGTGCATTCTCCGACATATAAAGTCCACTACTACCACCTAAGTATCCTTTCGTATTCGCCGTTTTCTGAGCACCATTTTTTAAATCCACCGCTGTCATTAAGCTATATGTTCCATCCATTGTATTTGGTAAAATAGAAATTTTCTCTAAAGGTAAACTTTTATATTCTTTTCCTTCTACACTATCATATGTTTTCGGTTTTAAATCTGGCGCTTTTTTCTCTCTAAGCATCCAATAATTCGGATACATATTACCGATTAAATATAATGTGTCATTTGTAATTCGAATATCTTGCAAATACCCCTCTTGCCCCACTTCACGTATGAGCTTTGGATTTTTTGGATTTGAAATATCAAATAAAGAAGCTGTTGTCATGCTTGTGCCTATTTTTTCTAAATATTCATCGCTAATTGCTATTAATAAATGGTCGTATACTGCTAGCTTCGAAATGTATTGTGATTCTTTCATCTTGATCGTTGTCGCTAGCTTTAAATTTTTCGGGTTTTTAGCATCCACAACCGTAATGTTCTGATCTTTTACAGCGTAAATATAGCCATCTTTGACAACAACTATATCCCCCTCCTCTACGCCCTCGACTTGATTATTCGTTGTAGAGGAGTTGCTCGTACTTGCTTTGTCCTCGCTCTTCGCCATTTCTGTGTTTGCTTCTTCATGCACCTCTCTTTGTGTATTAGCTAAAAGTGTTTCAAAATATTGTTGTAGCTCTTTTTCTGATTTTACGGCTTCAAGCTTTTCAATGATGGTGAACGCTAGTACTTGCGATGTTGTTTTAGGTCCACCTAGTACAAACGCTTCTTTATTCACATGTAATTTATAGCTACCGGGTGCTAAATCGCTAATGTGAATGGTCTTGTTATCATCTGCCAATGCGACAGTTGCTGTTACCTTTTGATCTTTGCTATTCGTTACGTAAACATTGTCTTCCGTTATTTTGCTGGCCTTTAGTGCCTGCGTAAAGGAAACTTGCCAGCTATGAGTTGTCATACTCGCACTTGTAGTATTTGCCTCCACTTTTGGGGCCGACATGAACGTAAAAATTCCTGGCAAAATAGCTAGTACGATGATGATTAACAATGCTACCCACTTATGCTTCATCATTTTTCCTACCTTTCATAATGTTGTTTATTATTTAGACTACCAAGGAGTAAAAAAGTTACATTATTCTGAAATTTCCCTCAAAAAAAACGAGAGGGCGTGAATTCCTCTCGTTTTCAAATTAGCTTCTACTATTGTACGTTTACTGTATATGCCCCGTTTTCATGATCAAATTTATAAATATATAAATAATATTTGCCTGGTTCCGCATTATATTTACCTTTTATATTATTTCCATCTTCCTGTCCATATGCTACGTAATTTCGCATATCAGACTCATGACAAAGCACCCATGTCATGCCAATTTGATTTTCATTTAAGACAGAAATATCGATTTCTTTTGGAGACGTAACATCGAATGTGTATACATCCGTATGATCATCATCCATCAAGCTACCTTTTAGGGGCATATTAAATGGAATCATATTCGCTTCTTCTGGACGATTATTTGGTTCTAGCTCTGTTTGTGCTTCATTCTGTACATTTACTGTATATGTCCCGTTTTCATGATCAAATTTATAAATATATAAATAATACTTTCCTGGTTCCGCATGAAGTTTACCTTTTATACTATTTCCATCTTCCTCTCCGAATGCTACGTAATTTTCCATATCAGACTCATGATAAAGCACCCATGTCATGCCAATTTGATTTTCATTTAAGACAGAAATATCGATTTCTTCTGGAGATGTAACTTCGAATGTGTATGCGTCCGTATCATCATCATCGATCAAACTACCTTTTAGGGGCATATTAAATGGAATTGTCTTAGCTTCTTCTGAATGAGTATTCCCTGTTTGTGCACCCTTCCGTACAGATACAATTGCATGATCTTTACTTGCTATGCCCTTATCATTTTTCACTGTTAATGTCACAGTATATGTGCCTTCTTTTTCGTATACATGCGTAGGGTTTGCCTCTGCACTCGTTTTTCCATCACCAAAATCCCAAAGGTAAGAAACGATTTCTCCATCCTTATCTTTTGAACCATCGCTCTTGAACTGGATTTCTTCATTTTCGATTCCAGCATATGGACCATTTATCTTTACAATAGGCGCTTGATAGTCGCCTTCATCCGTCGCAACGCCGTGGAAAACAACATCATATTCAAACTGGTTTGCTGCATTCACACGGTAGTTTACGAAATACGCAGTCATTGTTTTATAGCCGCTCCACTCTTTTTGCGATAGCTGCTCCAGTACTTCGTTCACTTGCTTACTCATCGTTTTCCAATCTTTAGACTCACCTTGTGTTTCATTACCCACATACGTACCTTCGAGTGTAAATGTATCAAAGAATTGAGACTTATGTTTTGTCATTTTTACATCTTGTACGTTCGCCACATCGGTAATTTCTTGCTCCACTTCGTTTAACGCTTTTGGTACATGTTCCGCTAAATAATCTTCTGCTACTTGTGGCACCTCGTATTTCTCTTGATTATCAATCAATTGCTGCATATAGTCTTGGTATTCCGCATTCAGTTGTGGATCTTTACTTAAAGCGTCACGATACGCATCATAATTTTTCACATCGTTCGCACGAATTAAATCTTGAATTCTATCAAATGTCTCAAATTGATGAGTATACATAAAGGACTGTAGTGCAAATGAATAGTTATAAAAATCCCATGATCCATATTTTGCAAACAATGTCTGTTTAGCTGTATAACGTTGTGATGGGTCATCTGATAATCCACTAATAATACTCTTACGTGGCACAACATCATTTGTACGCGTTGATCCTGCAAAGAATTCTGCATTTCCTTCTTGGAACCATGTTAGTCGTTCATTTTGATACATATCACCTGTTCCGAATAAACCAGGAACCTCGTACCTTCCTTGCAAATAGTGTGTGAATTCATGGCGGAACAACTCTTCTAAACTATAAATACTTTGCTCAGGCGTACGTTCATATGTAAAGAACGTTCCCTTCTCTTCAATATAAATACCACCATTATTCGTTTCATAGCCGTACAATTGACGGTTTAATCGATATTGATCTGGAGAGTCATAAATGACAACAGTTAATACATCGTCAGCATTACCTGGTTCTAATGCTTTGTCATTCCCAATTACACGGTGATATTGAGCTTTTACTTCTTTTGCAGCCCAGTATAATCTTTGAATTTTGTCGTCTGTTACGTTAGCTCCCGTCTTAAAGACAATCGATCCATTATCAAATGTATATGTTTTCGGTAAATACTGCTTCTTACCCTCTTCACGCATTTTCTCTAAATCTACTGCATTTCCGCTATAGTCTTTTCCATCATAATTTGTAGTAAGTTGCTCTACTGCCACAAAGTAAGCTTCACTTAAATATGGATACATATGCATCGCTTGTGTAACAACTTCTAAACCTTTAGCTGGATTACTATAGAATCCTCCTAATCGCCCTGCATAATAAATGCCATTATTGATTAGCCAACTATTGTTATCTGTTACATTATGTATAAGCGCAATGTTATTCACTTCATTGATGAAACTGTCAATCTTTCCATACCACATCGTCGTATTCGCTTCTTTACCTGTCTGCTGCAAGTACGATTGCAGGTCATAATCAATCCCATGTATTAAATCATAGATTGCTTGCCCTTTTAGAGAATCACTTTCATATGTAGAGAGATTTTCGTTATACTGTTTTAAAATCTTCGCAGCATACTGAACTGTTTCTGCATCACTAGAAGCGTTACCGATTAATTTCCCATAGGCAGATACCACTTTATCTTGCTCATCTGTACCAAGTTTAAAGTTCGGATTTTTCGCCATTTCCTTTAATGCTGGTAAACACTTATCATGGAAACTTCTCTCGTTTAAATAACCTAGTTCGTTATTATAAAATCCTACATAAAAAGCAGAACGCAATAGCTCAACAAATGTTTCAATACCCTTTGAATCATCTTTCGTAAAAGAACTTCCTCTTTTCCCTAACTCATTGATGATCACTTGCATGCGTTCTTTATTTTGGTAAAAAGCTTTTGTTTCCTCATTGAATTGGAATAGGTCTGTAATTTGATACCAGCGAATATTTCCTAGCGTATCAATTAGCTCACTATCGCTCATTCTAGTAAGCTCTGCCATCGAGTACTGTTCCTGCAATTGCTTTGTTTCAGCAAGTTTTATAGTTGGAGCTGGGTGTTCCGAAAAATCTCCCATTTCCAAACGTTTTTCAAATGATAATGTTTCATCAGCTGTTGTAGAATGTGTCACTTCATCATTCGGCGTTTCTATGCCAGCAGGCTTCATTTGTAATACATTATAAGGCGTTTTTTCTGCTGCTGATGCTTCTGCTTGTAACGCTCCGAACGACAGTGCCATTGTACTTACTCCAATTAACACTTGATTGAGTTTTAATTTTTTCTTCATAAAAATCCTCCTATGGTACCACATTTATAAATCGGTAATATGTTGATCATTTAGAACTATATTACATTTTTAAAAATACCATATTATGTGAGTAAAGCAATATAAAATGTTATTTTTAGTAAAATTTTCTTGTACAATTTGAACATCAAGACACAATTAGAGCATATAAACAGGTTTCGTTGTAATTAAATGGGGTATTTCTCTTAAACATAAAAAAAGAACCCGGAATTCGGATTCTTTTTTAAAATAAAAGGTTTGATAAAACGCTTACTCTTCAAATGGCCATTTCGGTAGCATTTTTGCCAATGACTTATCTTGACGTTTTCCTAATACATAGTCAGCCTGCATAATTGTATGAATCTCCCGCGTACCTTCATAGATAACGGGTGCTTTCGAGTTACGTAAATAACGGGCGACTGGATATTCATCTGAATAACCATATGCTCCATGAATTTGTACAGCATCATCCGCAGCTTTATTGGCAAAATCACAAGCCTGCCACTTTGCTAATGATGTCTCTCGTGTATTACGTACACCTTTATTTTTTAACTCTCCAACACGATAGACAAGTAGGCGACTCATTTGATAGCCCGCTTCCATTTCGGCAATCATTTGCCCTACTAGCTGGTGCTCACCAATAGGCTTTCCAAATGTTTCGCGTTCATGACAGTATTTCACACTCGCCTCGAGACACGCTTGAATGAGACCGACGGCGCCAGCAGCTACGGTGAAACGACCATTATCTAACGCAGACATTGCAATTTTAAAGCCTTCTCCTTCTTCTCCTAGACGATTCTCTACAGGTATACGTAGATTTTCGAAAAAGAGCTCACCAGTATTACCAGCACGAATACCGTATTTACCTTTAATGGCCTTCGATGTAAAGCCCGCCATGGAACGCTCCACGATAAATGCGCTAATGCCATGATGCTTCTTCGATTTATCCGTGTAGGCAAAAACGATAAAATGGTCAGCTATATCACATAAGGAAATCCATGTTTTCTGCCCATTTAATACGTAAAAGTCTCCATTCTTTACAGCGGTGGTAGACATTGCAGCTACATCTGATCCTGCTCCGGGCTCTGTTAAACCGAACGCCCCAATCCGAACACCTTTCGCCTGCGGAACAAGATATTGCTGTTTTTGAGCCTCTGTTCCCCATTGCATTAAGGTCATGCTATTCAAGCCTGTATGAACGGAAACAGCTGTACGAAATGCTGTATCTCCACGTTCAAGCTCTTCACAAACGATGGCGAGTGCATTGTAATCCATACCACTGCCACCGTATTGTTCTGGGACACAAACACCCATTAAGCCGAGCTCAGCTAGTCTTGACCAAATCTTCGGATTGAAGCCACCCTCAGCATCCCACTTCGCAATATGTGGAAGTATCTCATCATCCACAAACTTCCGTACTGTTTTACGTAACATTTCCTGCTCAGTGGTAAATTCAAAATTCATGACCGAGCACCTACCATTTCACGATCATTGCAGATGTATGAGACGTTTCCTTAATAACTACACCACGTTTGGCCATTTCTTCAATATAAATGTCGCCCGGTACAATTGATTCAGGTGCAAATACACCGCACTCTGAAATTTTATGTTCTCCAATCATTTGAGCAACGACAGAAATTGTATTGGCTGTTGCACGAGCCATAGCTGTTTCATTAATCGTCATATCTTTACGCACAACCATTTCGTACTCATACGTCACTTGTTGCTGTGCCTTTTCACCCGCTACAATAACACGCAATAGCACTGCATCTGGTTTTGTACCAAGCTCAAGTTTCTTTTTAAGTGCCTCCCGAACAACTGGACGTACAGAAACCTCCTGATTTTCTATCTCTACCTTATTACTAGCATCGAGGAATCCTAAATCGGCTAATAGCTTAAATTTCTCTGCATGTCCTTTATAACGAATTGTTTTATATTCTAATGTTTGGACATTTGGGAATGACTTATCCAACGTCGATATACCGCCAGATGTATAAAATGCCTCAAGCACACCAAAATCTTTGAAATAAATAGGTTCAACTCCTGATAACGACGGAACTTCTTGAAGTTTACCTTTTTGAATCACTTTTGATGGCTCTGTATAATGATCAAAGACACCATCTAGAGAAAATACGCGAGTATAGTGAAGAGGTGGCTTCGGTTCTGTAGGAATACCGCCTACAAATAGTTTAATAGATTCCACCTCATCTAATTTCGAAGCACCGTAACCTGCTAAAATATTGACCATACCTGGCGCAACACCTAAGTCTGGAATAATGGTTACACCTTTTACTTTTGCCTCTTCGTCGAGATCTAATATTTTTTCTGTGACACCGCCAATATGACCACCTAAATCCACGGAATGAACACCCGCCGCGATGGCTGCTCTTGCTACACGCTCATTAAAGGCATAGAATAATGCATTAACGACTACATCGCCTTTTGAAATAACCTCCATTAACGAGTCATCGCGCTCGGCATGAAGCTCTACAACCTCAATTTTATCTGTATTTAACGAGTCCACGAAGTCCTGCGCTATTTTTACGTCAATATCCCCTAAAAATACACACTCTACTTTGCTATTTTTTATTAAATCACGAGCTACCTCTTTCCCCATTAAACCTGCACCTAATACAACAACTTTCATCAAGAACATCCCCTTTCATTGATCTGTTATTCTGTATCGATTTGTGCTCTTTGTAATTTCCCGCTATAGTCTACATAAATACTTTTCCATTCTGTATAGACGTCCAAGGCAGCTACACCTGAGTCACGGTGACCATTCCCCGTACCCTTTGTCCCACCAAATGGCAAATGGATTTCAGCACCTGTTGTGCCAGCATTCACATAAACAATACCTGTATCTAAATCTCGTTGTGCGCGGAAAATCGTATTCACATCTTGTGAAAAAATTGAACTGGATAAGCCAAATTTTACGCCATTGTTTACTTCGATTGCTTCATCCAAACTTGCTACTTCAATAAGAGAAACGACCGGACCAAAGATTTCTTCCTGTGCAATAATCATGTCAGGCTTCACATTGGTAAATAGTGTAGGCTCATAATAAAATCCTTTGTCATAAGGAGGCTCAGATAAAGTTCTACCTCCAGCTAACAACGTTGCCCCTTCCTGTTTGCCGATTTGCACATAGTGATTAATCTTTTCCAATGCAGCTTTGTTGATGACAGGTCCGATTTTTACATCTTCATCTAGACCGTCCCCAATTGTTAGCTTATGCATTTCGTCTAATAGACGTTTTTCTAGTTCCTCTCTTACATCTTTATGCACAATCACGCGACTACATGCTGTACATCTTTGACCAGCAGTTCCAAATGCACTCCATAAGATTCCTTCAGTGGCTAGCTGTAGATCGGCATCGTCCATCACGATGACTGCATTTTTTCCGCCCATCTCTAATGAAATTTTCTTCAGGTGTTTACCACCTAGCTCCGCTACCTTACTTCCTGTTGTTGTAGAGCCGGTAAATGAAATGACCTTAACGTCTGGATGCTCAATTAATGCTGTTCCAACTGTTGGCCCTGTACCGAAGACGATGTTTGCTACTCCATCTGGTAAGCCAACCTCTTCAAAAATTTTACCCATTTCATACGCCATCATCGGTGTTTCATTAGACGGCTTCCAAATGAACGTATTGCCAGCAACAATGGCCGGGAATGACTTCCAGGTAGCAATCGCTACAGGAAAATTCCACGGAGTTATTAAACCGACAACGCCAATAGGTGCCCGTACACTCATGGCAAATTTATCGGCTAGCTCAGACGGTGTTGTCTCCCCAAATAACCGTCGCCCTTCACCAGCCATATAATAGGCCATATCGATCCCTTCCTGTACTTCACCTCTAGCTTCTTCAATAACCTTTCCCATCTCTTTTGTTAAAACGGTCGCTAAATGCTCTTTCTTCTCCTTCATTTTTTGACCGATGGCATATAAATAGTCAGCACGTTTAGGCGCAGGTACTAATGCCCATTTTTTTTGTGCCTGTTTTGCAACCGCTACCGCTTCATCTACCTCACTTACCGTAGAACGCGGAATCGTAGCTAGCTGCTCCCCATTTGCAGGGTTGGTCACTGCTATACTTTGTAAATGGGGATATGTTGCCCATTTACCACCGATATAGTTTTTGATTTCCACTACAAACACCCCCTGAAGAATCTTTGTTGCCTCTGTATCATCGTTACCAGTCGCATTGCTTTTAGACAGATGTCATCTATTAATCTCTTACAGAATCAACTGTGTCAAAATTCCGAATTTTTAATATATAGAAATCTACAAAGCATGCTTTTGGTTCAATGACGTCGGTGACAATCACCAGAGATTTTTATTTTCTTTTAGCTAAGTTACGGATGAAAATCTTTTGTGAGCATTGAAAAAACAATCACAAATTTTCAGCTAAGCGAAAATAAAAAATACTCATACTAGTTTTTTATATTCGACATTCTCTATCTTATTCCTTTTTTTTCTCAAATAATTAATTATGCATTGAAACTTAAGTAACTTATAATCGTAAATAATAATAAACTTATTTTGGAGGAATCCTATTATGAATAATCATGAAATTGACTACAAATTATATGGCGACGATATGCAATACGTGCAAGTTGAGCTTGACCCGCAAGAAACAGTAGTAGCTGAAGCTGGTGCTTTAATGATGATGGATGATTCTATCCATATGGAAACGATCTTTGGCGATGGTTCAAGAGGAAGCCTAGAAAGTGGTCTTATGGGTAAATTATTTGGAGCTGGTAAACGACTAGTTACAGGTGAAAGTTTATTTATGACGACATTTACGAATGTTGGTTCAGGTAAACGTCATGTGTATTTCGCTTCTCCATACCCTGGAAAGATTATTCCAATGGATTTAAGTCAATTAGACGGAAAGATTATTTGTCAAAAAGATGCTTTTTTAGCTGCTGCAAAAGGAGTCTCAGTTGGCGTTGAATTCCAGAAAAAAATCGGCGTTGGCTTCTTCGGTGGTGAAGGCTTTATTATGCAAAAGCTTGAGGGAGACGGCATGGCTTTTGTACATGCAGGCGGCGCTATTCACGAAAAGACTCTAGAACCTGGTGAAGTATTACGTGTTGATACAGGATGCTTAGTTGCTATGACATCTGATGTACATTACGATATCGAGATGGTTGGGGGCGTAAAAACTGCATTGTTTGGTGGTGAAGGTATCTTCTTCGCTACTTTAAAGGGTCCGGGTAAAGTATGGATTCAATCCTTACCATTTAGCCGATTAGCAAGCCGCGTCTTCGCTGCAGCACCAATTTCTCAAGGCGGTGGTGGTCAATCTAAAGGCGAAGGTGGCATTGGCGGTTTATTTGATATGTTTAATAAATAATGGACGCTATTTAAAAATACAGAAGAAGGAACATTAAAGGAACCAATCAGCGTTCGAGTAGAATTTTTATAAATTTTAGTGAAGGCTATGGCTACTCACCTTAATTGAACAGAATAGACTTATAACTGTGACGCAATTGTACGTCTGTTGGTACGGACGCTTTGATGCTGTTGCTACGTTAACACTACGCTTTCGCATAGCAATAGAGGAACGGAGGCTAAAATCATCACGTCCTGTGATAACGCCTTCGTGACCAACATCGTGTTGGCACAAGCGGCTCATCGGACGCCCCCAGGAAGCTCTGCTCTGCGCGAAAGCGAAGCGTCAGCGGCAAAGCGCTCAGTTGGAACGGAATCAACCCCTCGTTTTGCAAAGAGCCATACTTAATCAACATGAAAGGAGCACATCGCAATTAGATGTGCTCCTATCTTCAGTGTCATTAATCTATTCGATTCGATGGTGTTTGGCCCTGACCGTAAGCAGTAAGTGCTTTAACGTTCAGCATCAGCATAGCAGTTCTAGTTTGAAGCGAGGCACTACCGATATGCGGAAGTGCTACAACATTAGGAAGCGTCAACAATGGATGATCCAACGCAATAGGCTCTTGTTCAAAGACATCTAGCCCTGCAGCCCACAGCTTACCACTTTTTAAAGTGTCATAAAGTGCATTCTCATCGATAATGCCACCGCGTGATGCGTTAATCAATACCGCATCATCCTTCATTATAGCAAGTTCCTCTGCCCCTATAAGTCCTACTGTATCATTGTTAAAAGGTGTCATAATAACAACGAAATCCGATTGTTTTAGAAGATCCTCTAACGATACATATTGAAAGCCATACATTTCCTCTGCCTCATGGCGACGTCTACGATTGTTGTATAAAATTTTCATATCAAAACCTTTTGCTCGTCTTGCAACAGCTTGACCAATACGTCCCATACCAATAATCCCTATAGTGGATCCTGAAACATCTTTACCTACTAATTGCATTGGATACCAGCTTTTCCATTTACCCTCACGCAAATATCGATCACTTTCTGGAATTCTACGAGCCGTCGCAAGCAATAATCCCATTACAAAATCAGCAGTCGTATTTGTTAAAACTCCCGGCGTATTTGTCGCCATTATTCCGCGCTTACGCAAAGCTTTAATATCAATGTTATTAAATCCAACTGCTAAATTTGTTACAAGCTTTAAATTGGGTGCGTGCAATAATAACTCTTCATCGACTTGATCAGCAAGCGTTACCCACAGTACTTCACAATCTGCGACAGCTGCCAATAGTTTTTCCCGCGGTATAACAATTTCCTCCTCCTCCCATTGTTTGATATCATAAAACTCTTTCAACGGTTCAACTATATGTGGCGGAAACTTACGTGTAATAAATAATTTCTTTTTCATATTCCGAACACCTCTCTACTCAATTCGCCTATAGCGTAACACTTAGAACGCTCATTTTCTAGGGGTTTCTTATTTTTGCATTTATGACACTATTCCTTTTTTATCACTTTCCAAACTTCATCCGTCTATTTGTTGTTTTATCCTTCTAATATGCGATTTTGTCCTATTTAGTAAAAACTGACCCATCATCATATTGTAAGGTTGATTTCCGTTCCGACTGAGCGCTTTGTTGTTGCTGTCGCTACGCTTTCGCACAGATAAAACAATTGTTGCTGTCGCTACGCTTTCGCACAGAGCAAAGCTTCCTGGGGGCGTCCGATGAGCCGCTTCGCTCCAGGGTCTCGGGCCAACAGATGTTTTTTGCGCGAAAGCGTAGTGCTAACGCAGCGTCAGCAGCACCGATGTTGGTCACGAAGGCGTTATCACAGGATGTGATGGTCTTAGCCTTCGTTCCTCTATCGCTAATCCCCAAGGAGTCGCTCAGTCTCCACTCCAATCAACTTAATCTCATAGTATACGTTTTGTTATCCTCAATTTTCGATAATTAAAAAACTATGCACAGAATTATGCATAGTCGTTAAAATTCTCTAATTGTTGTGTCTAAACGATTGGCAACTTGTTTTAATTCCTCGGAAGATTCTCCAATTGTTTCTATAAATTCCGCCAATTCTGTTATTTTCAGTCCGACGTTTTGGAAGTTTGAGATAGAGCCGTTTACTGAGCCAGATATAGCATCAAATGCTTTTAAAGATGCCGAGTTTTGCTCAATACTATCGTTCACCAGCTCTTGGATCTCATGAATGGCTTGAACAACTTGTTTTGTAATGCCATTAGACATCGTGATAAGGTCCCCGATTTGTTCAACCGAACTTTTCGTCTGGTCTGCAAGCTTACGAACTTCACTCGCCACGACAGCAAAGCCTTTTCCGTGCTCTCCTGCACGTGCAGCCTCAATAGCTGAATTTAACGCAAGTAAATTTGTTTGATTAGAAATTCTTTTCACTATTTCAATAACAGCATTAATTTTAGAGGAAGAGTGATTTAATCGCTCCACCATACCCGACATTTCAACTGTTTTATGATGAATTCCCCCTGTTTGTTCATTAATTAGGACTATTTTAGAATAGCCTTCAGACGATACTTGTTGCATTGTTTTTGCCTCATCGATACTTTCCTTCAAGTATTCATTTACTTCCTTAGCGTTATCAACAAGTTCAGTCACTGTTTCATTCGTGCTATGGGATTGAGTATCTAGTTGCGTAGATATTCCACCTATAACTTCCTTCACATGTACTCGAACACTATCCTGTTGCTGTTCAATTAACATCTTAGCATAATGATCATATTCCTCTAGGACAATCTGTTGTTCAAAGTTACATATTTTACTAATCGCCTCACAAAACTTTTCTTCTTCGTCCCTCGTTAGTTGAAGCGTATATACAATCTTTCTTAATAATTTTTCAAGGTTTTGAAAGGCTGCTAAATACCACTTAGGATACAAGTTAATCTTTACATGCATTTTCGCGACCCGCCTTCTCTTCTCCAAAAATGCATCGTCTATACGCCCTTCGAACATTTCTATAATATGAAGGCGTAATGTTTGCCGTAAACGTTCACTAGAGCTGTACTTTTCAATAACTTCACGTAAGTCTGGCACACTTTCAATTGCCTGATAAAATGCGTCTACCACCTCTGCGACATTTCGTTCAATATACGGTTTTAAACTTCTAATTAATTGCAAATCTCCTTTCGTTAGATTTACTAGATTTAACTGTTGCAAACGTTCCTGATCTTGAATAATAACTCCTATACTTGATTCATCACTGATCTCAATTGTATTTTTCTTAGGCTTATTTCCAATACGAAACAACTTCTACACCCCACAGTACCTATGTATATTCTACTAAAAACAAATAATTCTATAATCAATTATACTGTCTAGACAATTGGAATGACAATAAATAGGTAAAAAATATCTATTTTCACAATAAGCATTAATCCATCATACTTACAAACAATACTTATTAACCATTCCATCCTTCTTAGAAAAGGATAAAATGGCTAAAAAAAGCCACTCCTTCTTTAATAGAAGAGTGACTTTATTCATTACATAAAGATAATAACAGCTAGCACAGCAGCTAATACTAAACGATAAATAGCAAATGGCATTAATTTCACTTTTGAAATAAGTGCTAAGAAGAATTTAATTGATAGTAATGCAAAGATAAATGAACTAATGAAGCCTACTGCATAGAATCCAAAATAATCCATAGATAGCGTATCCCAGTTTTTCAGTACAGATACTAGACTAGCACCCGCCATAATCGGTACTGCCATAATGAAGGTAAAATCTGCCGCCACGCGGTGACTCATTCCAAATAGAACACCACCAGATATTGTTGCACCTGAACGGGAGAACCCTGGCCAAAGTGATAAACATTGTACTAACCCTACTTTAAATGCTAAACCATAAGAAATTTTATCTAGAGAATCCACTTTTGGTTTTTTTGTTGCAAATTTATCTGCAATAATCATTAAAATTGCCCCAGCTACTAAAGCATACATAACATGCTCTACTTTAAATAAATGATCATCGATAAAATCTTTGAACGTAAAACCTAATACAACTGCTGGCAACATGCCCACAATAACATGCATTAAATTGAAGTGACCTTTCACTGATTTCGATTGGCCATCAATTTTATAGAGTCCTACTAAATTTAACATTCGTTTCCACATAACAACGACTACCGCTAAAATGGAGCCTAGCTGTACAACGATTTTAAATGTATTGGCAGGATACTTCCCTAAAAACTCCTCTGTCTTTAGCCACATATCGTCCACAATAATCATATGTCCTGTCGACGACACTGGTGCAAACTCTGTCATCCCCTCGACAAAGCCTAAAATAAGCGCCTTTAATAATTCAATGATATCCACATTGTCACCTAACCTTTTGTTAATTAAATACAAACATATTATAAAATACACTTTTTCGGGCGCTTTCTTGGGGGCGTCCGATGAGCCGCAAGAGCCGCCCAATTTACCAACTAACGAAAGTTTATATCCACAACCCATAGTTCGGAGCGGCTGCCTAGTCGCATTGGAGGACCCCAAAAGCCAAAACCTGATGAAACAAGTGTATGCATTTTCTCCTTCATCTTATAACCATAATCGAGCTCAAATACACGAGCTGTAATATACTGATTAGGCCATAGTTGACCCTTATGCGTATGACCCGACATATGAAAGTCCACGCCCAATTTTGCAGGCGTACTTAAATCATTCGGGGTATGATTCATAACAAACCAAGGCAAGTCATCAGTTGTCTTCAATCCATCTAGTTGCTTTCTATCCTTGTTTGTAATATCTTCTTGACCCGTTAATACTATCACATTATCGATTCTAATAGTTTCATCACACAAAACTTTTACATTTGCTTTTTCCATCTCTGCAATAAACTCAGGGATTTTCTTGCCATAATACTCGTGATTGCCAAGTACACCATACACCCCGTATGTAGATGATAATTGCTTCATCACATCCGCCATTCCCTCTTTAACAAACCATTTAGGATCATCATCCACAATATCTCCAGCTAAAAAGACGATATCCGGCTTTGCTTCATTCGATAAAGTAACGAAGCGCTGTAAATGTCTTTTATTTGATAGAACACCTAAATGAAAATCTGATGCAACTACAACTCTCATCGATTCTAGTTCACTACTCTTTTTATCCATCGTTATTTCTAAATGACGGACTACAGGTGAATACGCTAAATAGGTTCCCACAATACCAAGTACAAACAACATAGCCATCGCTATACTGCCAACTATCTGTACATTGTTAAAGGGACTTAACCAAATAATCAAGTGTGCTACTAAGCAAAGCAATAATCCGTATTCAAAAATAAACATCCAGTAATTATTGATGATTGAAAACATTCGTAAAGACTCATGCAATCTACTAATAATAATACTGAACGCAATGATATACAGCACTAGCCAATATAAAATTGGATAGCGGAACCACCCCATCGCCACAAGCCACTGTTTTAATCCCCACCCTAAGTAAAAAGTTGATGCACTATATATACTTATTAAAAGAATTCCACCAATTACTTTAGACATATTTCAGTTACCTACTTTCATATAGTCTTAGTTGATTATAGCATTCTCTTCTAGAAAGGAAGGGCAAAAGGGCAACCAATCAGTTCATTAAATCTTCTCTATAATTTAATCGTATGATTTACATGACAATCTAGATGAGACCCCGGGGTGTCTGGGAATAAAACCTATATTATAGTAATATCCCCTCTTTCAATTCAGCCTGATTATACGGTTACATAAAAAAACTATAAATAATACACTTTAATTTTTCTGAATATTTCAGTAACATTATAGTTGGAAGAGGAAATTTATGCATGCACGAGCAGAAAAAGGGGTGTTGTTCATATGACAAAATATAAATTCGAATCAACAGAGCATGAGTTATTCCGTAAAACCTTACGTAAGTTTTTAGCAGAGGAAGCCGAGCCACACTATCCACAATGGGAAAAAGATCATCTTATTCCACTTGAATTTTGGCGTAAGCTTGGGGAAATGGGCTATCTATGCCCTCAAGTAGAAGAGCAATATGGCGGTCTCGGGCTTGATTTTAGTTTTGGCGTTATTATTCAAGAAGAGCTAGAGCGTGTAGGTTCAAGCCTTATTGGCGTTGGTTTGCATAACGATATCGTCGTGCCCTATATCGAGGCATACTGCTCAAATGAGCAAAAATCACGCTGGCTACCAAAATGCGTTACAGGCGAAAATATTACAGCTATTGCTATGACAGAGCCAGGTACAGGTTCAGATTTGGCAAACATCCAAACAACTGCCATTCGTGATGGCGATCATTATATCGTTAACGGACAAAAAACATTTATTACTAATGGTATTCATACAAATTTAGCAGTCGTTGCTGTAAAGACAAATCCTCAGGCCGAAAAAAAACATCGTGGCATTAGCCTCCTTGTCATTGAGGACGGGACACCAGGCTTCACAAAAGGTCGCAAGCTCGAAAAAGTTGGCATGCACGCGCAGGACACAGCCGAGCTATATTTCGAGGATTGTCGCGTACCTGTAGAAAATCTTCTTGGTGAAGAAGGTAATGGCTTTATCTATATGATGGAAAAACTGCAGCAAGAGCGCTTAGCGGTTGCCATCGCCGCACAAACGGCTGCTGAGGACATGCTTGCTTTAACAATTGATTATGTAAAATCACGTGAAGCTTTCGGAAAATCCATTAGCGACTTCCAAAATACGCAATTTAAAATAGCCGAAATGGCAACGAAAATCGAACTTGGCAAATCATTTTTAGAATCTTTAATAGAGGAACATATCGCAGGAAATGATGTTGTGACAAAAGTTTCAATGGCAAAATACTGGATAACGGAAAATGCACGCGAGCTTGCTGTCCAGTGTATGCAGTTACATGGTGGCTACGGTTATATGGAGGAATACAAGATCGCTAGAAGATATCGAGACATTCCTGTCATGTCCATTTATGCAGGTACCAACGAAGTCATGAAAGTGATTATTGCTAAGAATTTAGGGTTATAACTTTGAAAGTGAAATCTATGGCTCTTCGGCAAAACGAAGAGCCGATTTCCTCCGTTCCTGCGGGCGTCCGATGAGCCGCTTCGCTTCACTTTACTGTGATAAAAAAAACTCCAGCACAAATGATGTGTAGGTGTGAAAGTGTAGTGCTAGCGAAATGGCAGCGAATTAAAGCGACGATCCGAGGCGACGGATTGAACTGCCAAAGCCGTGGATAGAAACGCCAAAATCGTGGATAGGACCGCCAAAGCTGCGGATGGACCGTCAAAGCGACGGATTGTTAGGCCGGAACGACGGATGATTGTGCCCAAGCGACGGGATAAAGAGCCGGAGTGACGGATAGTAACCAAAGCGACGGATTGTTAGGCCGAAACGACGGATGATTGTGCCTAAGCGACGGTATAAAGAGCCAGAATGACGGATAGTAAACAAAGCGACGGATTGTTAGGCCGGAACGACGGATGATTGTGCCTAAGCGACGGATAAATGAGTCCAAGCGACTGTATAAAGAGCCAGAATGACGGATAGTAACCAAAGCGACGGATTGATGGGCCGGAACGACGGATGAATGAGTCCAAGCGACTGTATAAAGAGCCAGAATGACGGATAGTAACCAAAGGCGACGGATTGTTAGGCCGGAACGACGGATGATTGTGCCCAAGCGACGATATAAAGAGCCGGAGTGACGGATAGAACCGTCAAAATCGTGGTTAGAATACCGCCATAACAAAAACAGCGGCAAAACGATTGCCGCTGTTTCTTGTTTATGCTGCTGGAATTCGAACGATGACTTTAAATAAATCTCCATCTACCTCTATACTCATACGAGCACCATGTAAATCTACAATAGATTGTGCGATGGCTAAGCCTAGCCCTGAGCCCTCTGTATGGCGTGAAGCATCTGCTCGCTTAAAGCGTTCAAATAGCTCATCAGCATTCTCGCTAATTTCATATTTTGCAACATTTTTCACTGTGAATTCAGCATCACCTTCTGCTGTACGTTTCAATGTTACATAAACTCGTGTGCCTTCTAATGCATATTTCAATACATTAACGATTAGATTATCGATCAATCTCCACCATTTTTGTCCATCCACATACGCGTAGATTGGTTCATGTGGTTTTGTCATGCGTAAATCTAAATGAGCCTGTGCTAAATCTTCCTCATGCTCCCCTACTGCCTGCTGTACAAGTTGGGTTAAATCCACTCGACTGCGATGAAGCTCCATGTTACCACTCGCCATTTTAGATACTTCAAAAAGATCCTCAATTAGTAATTTTAGACGTTCTGATTTTTTATCAAGGATATGAATGTATTGCTGGCGCTCTTCCTCTGTAATAGTAGGATTTTTCAGTAAATCTGTATACGTAATAATAGATGTTAATGGCGTGCGTAAGTCGTGACTAACATTCGTAATAAGTTCTGTTTTTAAGCGTTCACTTTTTGCCTGCTCATGCATAGACGTGCTGACGCCTTCTCTTAAATGATTAAGATTTTCGGCATGCTCTGCGAGTGGTGATTTGCCCATTACTTTGACGTTACGATTTAAACGCCCGTCTGCCATGTCTCTTGTATCCTTCATAATTCGATTTAAGTAACCCATTCTAGAAAGGAAAAGAAGCATAGCTGGAATACCGATCATCGCACAGAAGCCCAATACTAGGAAGGGGAATCCGCCACCTCCTATCAGTGTGGCAACAAGACTTCCGCCACCAAAAAATGCTGCCCCAATCATGACAATGGAATGTAATGCAATGGAACGGTTTATAAATAAATCTGTGATTGATTCACCTAGTGACCATAAAACGCTACCTTTTAAGTTCTCCTCTAATTTCTGCGCTGTATTCACTCGATCATACAACCAAATTAGCTGTACAAAGAACAGCATAGCAATAATGATTAAGGCACCTATTTTAAACAATATATCCATTAAATGCCGTACATGATTATAGTCATAAAAATCATTTAATATCGAATAAAAAGCAGTATCAGATGTTATCAAATATGCGAATGCACTTATTAATAATAATACGATTGTGTAATCAATTTTCATCTTTGCAAAGGCTTCTTTTCCCTTTAAACCTTGTACCATCTGCAGTACTTCTTTACGCCCTTTCCATGAAAAAACAGCTGCGACAATACTCATTAACCATATAAAGGAGAAGGTATATTGACGGGTTTTAAAATTGTTATATCCCACCATGATGCTTTCTGCTTGTGCTGATTTTTTTGAGATAGTTATTATGCCAGTGTAATCAAAAGTTTCCCTAAGATCCTCCATACCGAAGCCGATACCAGTTTGATAAAAAATATTTTTTAAATAATCACTGATATTTGAAGTCGTTAATGGATGTTGCTCCGTAAACTTTATTTTGAAAGCACTACTATCTGAAACATTACCCGAACTAAATGTTTCACCTGTTTCAGTGTTCGTTAATTCATAAGACCATTGATTATTAATTTTCACGAAATTCTTTGCTTCTTCTTGTACTGCCTTTATATATTTATCAACAATCTCTTCTTTTTGAGTAAGAATTTTTTTGCGGACATGCTCATCATCCCCAAAATTAGTCGTAATATCTTTAATTTTGGCATCTCGCTCTTTCTCAAGCTTTGTTTTTAACTCCGTTGCATTTAAATTAGTAGCTTCTTGAATGCGCTCTGCATATTGGGCCTTAATATTCCCTATCTGTTCTCCTAATGTTCCATAGTGATTACGATGTTCCTCAATTTCACTTTGTGTCACCACAATTTTACTTTTAAAATCTTCGGCCTTCGGTACATTTAACACTAATGGTCCTAATTCCGACTGGAAATCATCAAGTTGGGGTTGTAAATTTTCAGATTGAAAATAAGACTTTCCAATATATCGATGCCCGACTTTTGAGAACGTAAAAATACCAAATATCACCCAGATTAAACATAAAAGAGCGAGAAGAGGTTTCCAATTTTTCACCATACTTTTAACTCCTCTCTAAAAAATTTTCTCGAGCAATTGTAACATCCCCGAAGAGCGGGCAGTTACTAACTGATAGGCATACACACCAAAATAAATTAGTCCAATAACCCCTGCTATAAAACCTGCGATTGTAACATAGTTCTCTATTTTATTTTTCCATTTTATAGCCAACGCCCCACACCACCTTTAAATAACGTGGATTTTTCGGATCTGCCTCGATTTTTTCACGTATTTTTCGAATGTGTACAGCCACAATATTTTCTGCATTGTAAGCTTCCTCATTCCATACACGCTCATAAATCTCTCCTATCGAAAATACACGCCCTGCATTTTTCATCAATAATTCCGTAATTTTATATTCGATTGGTGTTAATCGAACAGACTCGCCTTCTAAGATGACTTCCTTTGCATCTTCATCTAAGACAAGTCCGTCGATTTCCACCTTCGCTGCGCCTTCATTGTACGTCCCAAGTTGTACATAACGTCGCAGCTGCGATTTCACCCGAGCCAATAGCTCTAACGGATGAAAAGGCTTTGTAACGTAATCATCTGCACCTACAGATAGACCATGAATTTTGTCGCCATCCTCCGCCTTTGCACTAAGCATAATAATTGGAATATTGAGCTCTTCTCTAATTTTAAACGTCGCTGTTATTCCATCCATATTTGGCATCATAATATCTAAAATAATTAAATGTACTTCATTGGTTTCTAATTTTTCGAGTGCCTCTAAGCCGTCAGCAGCTTTTATGACATTGTAGCCTTCATTCTTTAAATAGATTTCAATACCATCACGAATATCTTGATCATCGTCTGTTACAAGAACTGTTAGTTTCGTCATGATATACACCTCGCTCTCAATTAATAGTGTACCTTTTAAATCTTAAAAACCAGTTATTATAAAAATGAAGAATTTCTTAAGGTTTTAACTTCTGTCAGCGGGTGTCCAAACATCCGCTGACATAAAGGTGCTCAGTCTAAGAACGCCACGTCCTGTGGCAATGACTGAGTGACCAACATCGTGCTGCTGACGCTGCGTTAGCACTACGCTTTCGCACAGAAACATCCGCTTCGCTGCAGGTTCTCGGGCCAACAGATGTTTTTTGCGCGAAAGCGCAGCGTCAGCAAAAGGTTTTCATATGTGCGAAAGCGCAGCGTCAGCAACGGCACCGATATTGGTCACGAAGGCGTTATCACTGGATGTGATGGTTTTAGTCTTCGTTCCTCTATTGCTGATCCCCGAGGAGTCGCCCAGTCGTAACGAAGATCAACTTATATACAGGGCATATGTAAATTAGCAATTAGCAAAACAGCAATAAATATAATAAATTAATCTTACATGTTCCTAATCTAAAAATTGTATTGTATGACTTGTCCTCAAAGCGTTTTACATCCTTCTAATGTCAATAACATAGTATCCCTTCTAAACAAAAAAAAGACAGGGATGCTATCAATCGTTCAAATAGTTGTACCTGTTAGACGAATTAATTAGAAAAAAAGACATCGGACTAAAGCAATGCTCGAAGTAGAAAAATGGGCAGTGCTAATAATAGTCCCCCACAACCCATTAACATTAATAATACAGATTTATCAAAAAGTAAACAATTACCATTTCCCTTTTTCTTTCATTTATTAACCCATAGTAGGCTTTCTATTAAAGGGAGGTTATAATAAAAACAATAAAAGGAGCGAAATTTATGTATAAAACAATTGAAGAAACAGCCATCGAACTTGGTATGCCAGAGGATCAAATACTTCGCCTAGTTTACGAGGGCCGTATTCGTTCAGTATACGACGGGGATCAAATACTGATTAATAGCGGGCAGTTCAGCACTTATTTTGAGCAATTAGATCGTATTAAAGAGGAAATTGAAATTTGGCGGAATACACCTATTCCAGAGGATATTGATGTTAAAGATGAGGATTAAAAAAAATGCCTATCATTCAAACAAGTTGAACATTGTTGAATGATAGGCATCTATTATATTGTTACGACAAATCCAGCCCGCTTACCGATAATTTCCGCATAATCCTCAACCATAACACTAGCTGTCGGATACATACCTGCCCCAGGTCCAATTAGCGTTAATGTGCCAATATAATTAGTATCCAATGCCACAGCATTATTGACGTCATCAACTGGATAAAGCGGGTGTTCTTTATCAACTAATTGCGGCCCAACCTTCGCGACCACTTTACCATCTGCTAGTTTCTCAACCTCAGCTACATGGCGATAACGCAAGCCTTTTTCACACGCTTCTTTTACTTGCTCTGCCGAAATGCTATCAATTCCGACTACTTCGACCTCAGACCAGTCTGGTTGTTCACCAAATGCCAAAGCACTTAAAATCATTAATTTTTTGAAGGCGTCCTGTCCGGATATATCATTATATGGATCTGCCTCCGCATAACCTAAATTTTGCGCCTCTTTTAATGCAGTGTCGAACGACCAGCCCTGTGAACGCATTTTCGTTAAAATATAGTTGGATGTCCCATTTAAAACACCCTGAATACGACTAACATCATTGACAAGCAAGATGTTTTTCATCGTTTTAATAACTGGTACACCGCCAGCAGTCGTTGCCTCAAAGCCTACAAAAACACCGTTTGCTTTTGCAAGATCCTGTAGCTCCAAGCCTCGTTTTGCAAACATTACTTTGTTAGCTGTGATGACATGACATTTATGTTCAACAGCGCGCTTTAAATAAGTAAATGCTGGCTCCTCGTTGACGATCGCCTCAAAAACAACCTGCATACCTGGTTCCGCTAAGACTTCATCCATACTAGTTGTCATTAAATGTGCTGTCCCTGGTACACGTTCACGGCTGGCGTCTGTAACTAAAATTTTTGCTACTTCTAGCTCGATTCCTAATTTATTTTTAAGCTCTTCACGCTTTTCGTTTAATATATGGTAAATTCCTTGACCTACCGTTCCAAATCCTAATATAGCTGCCTTTATAGTTGCCATTTCTGTTATTCCCTCCAACTTACATTCCGCAGTTTCATTATATTTCGTCTCAGCTTAATTCGTACAGATTTTGAATTGTTCGCCGACTTTACAAAGCAGGTCAGTTTGCCTTGTTTAACACTTCGTTTTCAGACAGATATTTAGTCATGGTGTTTCACGTTCCCTACAAAAAAATTCTGCCTGAAGATACAAAGTTTGTGAAACACACAAATTCAAATAATTCGAAATTCAACTTAAAGAAAATTGTAACGCAAATACATACATTGCACAAGAAAAATCTTTCTAGGATGGACATTTGTTTCCTCTAGAAGTGCAAAGGAAATCGTTTTCATTCCTTTATTATATGATTTTTCACTTGATCTATAATAATTGAACAAATATTGACGACGATTCTTATTGAAGAAATAAAAACCTTTCTTCTATTATATATATGTATGTAAATACATTCATAAAAATTGTTCTTTTGAAATATATTAATAAAATTTTTTTCAATTATGCCAGTATATCTTCCAACATCTAATTAAAAAGCTCATTCCCTGTAGCAGCAGAGAATGAGCTCAAATTTATGAGGGATAATTAACTAGCTTTGGCTAGCCATTTATAACGATATTGTGTTAGAGCTTGTTGCACCAGTCCTATTTCCTCTAGTGTAAAATTTGGTATTGCATACGTACGTTCAACTAATTGGAACGTGCCGTATTTTAAGTAATACTCTGTCGCAGGTAGAGGAATATGACTTGCTCCATAGCCTTCATAAGCTTCAAAAACTTCTTTTACTGTATAGCCTTCCTCTTTGACATAAACAATTTCCTTAAAAGCTGAATGTCCAAAGATCTCTTGCCATGTACTCTCAACTGATGCAAGTATGTTTTGAATGGACATGTTGTTCACAAACACATGACCTTCATTTAACTCATAAATAAGATAAGATGCAATGTTTTGCGCACTATACACATTTCCCATTTAAAACACTCCTTTATCATCAGTTTTGGTAGATAGGAGTAGCTACTGGCTGAGCAACTACTCCCCTTCATATATTCAAAAGTGGGGGAGCACTTATGAAAACTAAATGTCGAACGCTTTTCTTATTTCCTAGTATAAAGCAAGGAATTAAGTAAGTCAATAATACTTATAAAATTACTAGGTATTATTTTTAAAGAGTTTCATTTACCCTTACCAAATGAGGCAAGCGGATGATGCAGCAACGTTTTACGCATTACCAAATGAGGCCTATCGAATGAGAAAATACGTAAACGCTACAACATTAGCCAATGTCTTTTATTTATTAAGCTTCTACTTGTTGTTGTGAAGCTGTTACTTGTTCAATAGCTTGTTCTAAATCTGCAATAATGTCCTCTACTGCCTCTAAACCGATGGATAAGCGAATGAGCGACTCGGTTACGCCAGTTTGGATTAGCTCCTCAGCTGAAAGTTGTTGATGTGTAGTAGATGCTGGATGGATAATTAATGATTTAGCATCCCCTACATTTGCTACGTGCGAGAATAATTTCACACTATCGATTAATTTACGCCCTGCTTCACGTCCACCTTTAATACCAAATGTAAGCACTGAACCAAAGCCATTTCTCAAATATTTTTTAGCTAACTCATGGGTAGGGAAATCTTCTAAGCCATTGTAATTTACATATTCCACAGATGGGTGGTTTCGTAAATATTCAGCTACCGCTAATGCATTTTCATTATGTTTAGGAATACGCAAATGAAGCGTTTCTAAACCTTGTAATAAATTAAATGCTGCGTCTGCACTTAATGTTGGTCCAAAGTCGCGTAGTAATTGCACTCGCAGTTTTGTGGCAAATGCAGCCGATGCTGTGTCTATACCATAACGCAAACCGTGATAAGAAGCATCTGGCTCAGTAAAGCCTGGGAAACGTCCACGAGTCCAATCAAACTTCCCTGCATCTACTACAACGCCACCTAAAGTTGTACCGTGGCCGCCAATCCATTTTGTTGCGGAATGAACTACGATATCTGCACCGAAGTCAATTGGTGTAGAGCCATACGGTGAAGCAAATGTGCTATCAATAATTAATGGCAAGCCGTTTTCATGTGCTATATTCGCTACTGCTTCAATGTCTAGCACTTTTAAACTTGGGTTACCGTAAATTTCAGCGAACACCGCTTTTGTTTTATCCGTAATAGCTGATCGGAAATTTTCCGGATTTGTTTCGTCTACAAAAATTGTTTTAATACCGTAGTTTGGTAGTGTGTTGGCCAATAAATTATAAGTACCTCCGTATAAAGAGCTACCTGCAACAATTTCATCCCCTGCCCCAGCAAGATTTAAAATTGAAAATGCAATAGCTGCTGCACCAGATGAAAGTGCTACCGCTGCTGTACCGCCTTCTAATAAAGCGACGCGTTTTTCAAAAACATCTACAGTTGGATTTGTAATTCTTGTGTAAATATTGCCGGCTTCCTCTAAGGCAAAAAGACGTTGCGCATGAGCAGTGTCTTTAAAAACGAATGCCGTTGAGCGATATACGGGTACTGTACGAGATCCTGTTACCGGGTCTGGCTCTTGGCCACCGTGTAACAGCAATGTTTCTGGTTTAAAATTTGTCATTGTATACCTCCAAATGGTTATTTTTTTTACGATGGTACCGGAGATGAGGAGGATTTTTTCAGTAGAAAACAAAAACCCTCTTCAGCTAAGAAGAGGGTTGCGGTTGCAAGTTTTCCTCCCCTTATCTGCCAGATCCAAGTAAGAATCTGTAGGAATTAGCACCTTAGCAAGTTCGTCACTTACTGGTTGCTGGGCATCATAGGGCCTATCCCTCCGCCGCTCTTGATAAGAGTATGAGATTCAATTTCCATCGTTGTTACAAAGTATAAACATAGACTTTTTCTCTGTCAACACTAAAATTTTATTTTTTCCGAAACTTCTGTCTGCTTTTTTACGTAATACGAACGCATACATTATTTTAGTGTTACATAGCTCATCACTAAAAGTTTCGGGGTGAAATTTGTTAAAATGTACGCCCTTTTTATAAGTTGATTGTAGTGGAGACTGGGCGACTCCTTGGGGATCAGCGGTAGAGGAACGAAGGCTAAAAGCATCACGTCCTGTGATAACGCCTTCGTGACCAACATCGGTGCTGTTGCTGTCGCTTCGTTGCACTACGCTTTCGCACAGAATGAAACCCTTTTGC